>CAYRLN010000157.1:0-4601 GCA_964425065.1 uncultured Lachnospiraceae bacterium
TGACGCTCAAAGTGGTTCCTAAATTCACCCGAAGTAATTTTCCAAAATCAAGAATTTTTTGATTCTGTTGTACAATCATTTCTTTCCATTCTTCCCCCAATTGCTCCCACGAATAATGGGCAATCCTCTCAGGAAGTACATTTTCAAACCACTCGTTAAAACACCTGATTACTGTCGCACTGGCAAGTTCGCCCTTTTCCAGTCCGCCCATACCATCGCACATAACCGCCATGACAACCTGTCTTTTATCCGGCATTTCTGCGATTTTGATACTAACGCTATCCTGATTTGTTTTTTTGCTGATTCCCACATCGGTTTCAGCCATTCCCACGTATCTCACTACCTTCTCCTCCGGACACTTTATACTTCCTCTACATAGAATTCAAAAGGTTCATTTGCCAACACAATTTTATCTCCGTTTTGGATTTCCACCTCAACGCCGGCAGGTACAACCGTATCATTGACATAAGATTTATTGGTGGAATTGTTATCCTTAATAAAATAGCACTCGTTGCGGGTGATGATTTCCGCATGCTGCCTGCTTACCGCACTATTTCCACTTACATAAAAATCCACGGAACGTTGCTCTTTACCAACCATAAACACATCTTTGGTTACATCTGCGCGTTCCTGCGTGTTTACTCTGATTAAGTACGGTTTCTTTACAATTACAGGCTCCAGCAAAGTGGTTGCTTCATAGTCATCATCATTAAGCAGTGCCGTTTGTTCTTCTTCCTCACATAACAGTGCGGTCTGCTCTTCTTCCTCCAAAAGAGCCGTATCAGGTTCGTCCATCGGGTAATACTGCCCGTTACCTCCCATTTGGCCCTTCTGCCAGCCGGTTTGCTGTCCGGTGTATGCTATATTCCCACTGTCCGCTTCCCACTTTTTGCCATTTAAAATCTGGCTGTGTCCGTCTTTCGTTCTCTGAACCTGTTTATACACTTCGGGATATTCTTTCAGAATATAATTTTCGATTGTTAATGTTGAGAAATAGGCCATGCCTTTGATAAAGTTTACAAACTTAGGCACGACAATGGCATCATCCTGCCAGCTCAGAACCGCCACTTCTGCAATTTTATATAAGAATCCAAAAAGATTTACTGTCGCCTTAGAATTAACAATAGGCTGATAAATAAAACTGACTTCTTTTGTCATCACATTGATGAATACATGTTGAAGGTTTAACACAATGTTGTTGACATCAAAATTATTTCTTTCAACTTTTTTAATCATTTCGATGGTCTGTGCCAACACTAAGAAAAAATCATTTTTAGTAATGCCGCTCTTCAAATATTTCTCCAAAGTAATTCCCATAGGTGCGGTATATGCAATCACACGCTCACTTTCCACTACCGGACGCATCAACCCGCGAATCAGCTTTGACTGGAATACCTGAATGTCTCTTCCGTTGATTCCTTCTGTTTTATCCAATTTACTCTTTACGGTAATTTGATTTTTCTTAATAGACACTTTTATTTTGGCCATTGTATGTTCCCTCACAAGTTATTTGTATTCTTTCGTTACTATTGATACTTTTTCACTGTATTTAATATCTATAGTATACAATTTTTAGAAATAAATATCAATAGTCTATTTATAGTTGCATTTAATACCCGTAGTATTCAAGAAGGAGGTTATGCCATGAGTGAAATAGCCAAGATCGTAGGCCAGAGACTACGCTATAGACGTTTAGAACTGGGATATAGTCAGGAAGTTGCATCTGAAAAAGCAGGTCTGCATCCGACATATATCGGCCAATTGGAACGCGGCGAGAAAAATGCCACCATAGAAAGCATTGAAAAAGTTTGTATTGCTTTAGAATATCCCATGGAGGAATTGTTTAGTAAAATAGTATCTTTTGAAAACAACGAAAACATTGCCGCTAAATGTTATGATTTAATCATCAGCCAGACTCCAAAAGAGCAAGAAGTTTTATTTAATATTTTGAAGCAAATTATAGATTTGAAAGCAGAATAATCCATCATTTTCCCCAAAGAAAAAAAGTGTATTAGCTGCGATAAACCACGCAGTTAATACACTCTAAATTAATATTACTTTCAATTTCCTTTTTACTTCTTTTTATTTCCCCCCCTACTTCAACGTCTCACTGTTATTCAGCACCATCGTGCTATAAATAAACAGCACATCCGCATCCGTAAAGTCCACAAAATTACCCAGCACAGCAGGCATGATATACCGGATGTCAATCAGCGTCGTTTTCTCATACCCCTGGGCAAGCAGAGGCGATAAGCTGCTTCCAAAAGAATCCCTGAAAACAATCAAATGCTTGCCGTTGTCGCAGGCCGGATTTTCAATGGTCACCAGCGAAATAGGACCACCCGTGAACAACTCGTACGGATCCTTGTCCGTCATTTTGCTTTCATCATAAACCGGGATTTCCTTATTATTCTGCCAGTCAAATACCTGCAAGCCTTCGATGACCGGATTGGTCAGATAGCTGATCTTATCTGCTGCAAGGGGCAGTGCCGCCTGACCGTAATACACGCCGTAGAAATCTTCTTCCATTTCTTTTACTTCATAGCGGACAGTTGCCAGACTGCTGGCCGCATCAAACCCTTCCGGACCGGCCATCATATCAGCCACACCTGGCACTCCTTCCAGGCTTCCCATCCCACCAAGAAGCGCATCTGCCACATCTGCCAGATCCTCCTGTTTCCAGTGGGTATCTGTCTTATAATAATCCTCCCCGCTAAGCAAGGGGAAAATATCAATATAAGTCATATAATCATTCTCGGCCTTCATGATATTGACCAATCTGTCATAATCCACCGCCAGATAACCGTTTTCCGCAGCGTAAAAGTAGTTCTTGTCCGGAATGATGGACAGATACACGTCGCATCCGCTGTCCTTCAAATACTTTTCATATACATTTTTAAACTTTTTCGATGCATACAAAAGTTTATCTTCATTAAGGGGATACTCCATGGAGTTAATCACCCCATCCACCACATAAACATCATTATTGTCCGATTTCAAAGAAGTGATTGCCTTAAAACTGCGGAAGTAATCACGGAACGGAAACTGATCCAAACAGTAGTCTTCAAAGTTACTCATAAATCGCCCGCTTAAGACGTTTTCTACGCTAAGTTCCGGCATCTGCTTCAATCCGCGTCTCTCCGAAACGGAATACTCCCCATCCGGCATTACCCATGTCAAAACGCAAAGCAGAGCAAAGATACCGCCCACAAATCCGATTAAAATTTTATCTCTACTCTTTTCCATAAGCCCTCCCTAAAATCTGAAATACAAGAAAGGATTAAAGGAACCGTCTATCAAATATGCGGTAGACAGCAGTAACATAAGCACAAGTACCACCGGTTCTGCGAACGCCAACACCTTAGATACTCCGGCATTTTCTTTCAATTTATGATAATAGTTTTTCGGCACGTTGGTTGAACCGATTATTGCAATCAGCAAAATCAGCCCATAACTCTTCAAATAATAGAGGCACTCTGTTCCTACAATTCCGGTTCCTACAGCCTCTCCCATGAAGAACAGATTTTGTAAATCCGAAAGCATCTGTGTGGTATTGGACGCATTAAAAATCACAAAACTGATTACCGCAATTAGCAGTAAGTAAATATGACTGCACACTTTTGCATTTTGCAATTTTTTATAAAGCCACAATTTCTCTATAATCAGAAGCACCGCAAACAAAAGTCCCCATATGATAAAGTTCCACTCCGCGCCATGCCAAAATCCGGTCAGCATCCACACCACAAAAATATTGAAAATCTGTCGTTTTGCGCCCACACGGTTTCCGCCCAGGGGAATATACACATAGTCCCTAAACCAGGTGCCCAGAGACATATGCCATCTGCGCCAAAACTCCGTTACACTCTTACTCATAAAGGGATAGTTAAAGTTTTCGGGGAAAGAAAATCCAAGCAGTTTGCCAAGACCGATTGCCATATCACTGTAACCGCTGAAATCAAAGTAAATGTGCAGCATCGTTGCCACCGCATACACCCAGTAGAACAAAACTGTTTTTTCCCCACTGTCCCGAAACACCTGGCACAGTTCTCCCAACTGATTTGCCAGCAAAACTTTTTTTCCAAGACCCAGCACAAAACGTTTGATGCCTTCTGCCATCTCGCTACTTTTGTATTCCCTGTGCCCAAGCTGGTCATTGATATCGGAATATCTTACAATAGGGCCGGCAATGAGCTGGGGGAACATGGAAATATATGTCGCCAGATATAAAAAGTTCTTCTGTTTTCCCACATCACCCCGGTACACGTCAATGATATAACTGATAATCTGGAAAGTATAAAAACTGATACCGATAGGCATCACTACATTCAGAAGCGGAAGTTCCGTCTTTAAAACTGCATTAATATTTGTCACGAAGAAATTGGTATATTTAAAGTACACCAAAAAGAACAGGCATGCTCCCACTGATACAACGAGCACCGGTTTTTTCGGCAACTTGTCCATCAAAAGTCCTGCTATATACCCTATCGCCACGGATAAAATCATGAGAAATACATATTTCGGTTCTCCCCATGCATAAAAAATCAGGCTGGAAATAAACAACACGAAGTTTTTCAGTTTTTTGGGCACTATAAAATATAGAA
>CAYRLN010000158.1:0-2126 GCA_964425065.1 uncultured Lachnospiraceae bacterium
GTACTCCGGGATTCCGTTTTTTCATAATGGAATTTAAATGCTTGATGAATTCGATAGCCTCCAGATTTTCATTGGAGCCGTACATGTTCGGAATCCATTCGCCATCCTTTTTTCCGTAATCCAAATAGAGCATGGAGGCAACGGCATCCATCCGGATTCCATCTGCATGGAACTTCTCTACCCAAAACAGAGCGTTTGCTATCAGGTAATTTTTTACCTGCGGTCTGCCGTAATTATAAATCAGTGTTCCCCAGTGAGGATGACTGCCTTGTCTCGGATCCTGGTGTTCGTAAAGACATGTTCCGTCAAAATTGGAAAGGCCATGGGTATCTCTCGGGAAATGAGCCGGCACCCAATCCAAAATTACGCCAATGCCTGCCTGATGCAATACGTCCACAAGATACATAAAATCCTCCGGACTGCCATATCTTGCCGTAGGCGCATAATATCCGATCACCTGATATCCCCAGGAACCGTCAAAGGGATGCTCCATAATCGGCATAATCTCAACATGGGTATACCCCATCTCTTTTGCATAAGCAGCTAACCGGGGGGCAATCTCGCGATAGTTCGCATAATCTGCGCCCATCTTAGATTTTACAAAAGAGCCAAGATATAGTTCATACACACTGATGGGCGCATTGAGGTTTTGCTTTTTCCTGCGCTGTTCCATCCATGCCTCATCCTGCCATGTGTAAACAGACAAGTCTGTAATCACAGAAGCATTTTCCGGACGCATCTGTGCCCGGTTACAATAAGGATCTGCCTTCAGATAAGTCAGTCCGCCTTTTAACTTTATCTCAAATTTATAATTTTGTCCTACTTTTGCCCCCGGAATAAAAACTTCAAAAATACCCTTCGGAAGTTTTCTCATCTGGTGAACCCTGCCATCCCACGCGTTAAAGTCACCAACCACACTGACGCGTAACGCATTGGGAGCCCATACGCCGAAATACACCCCTTCTTCCCCGTCCAGTTCCATGGGGTGGGCACCTAATTTTTCATAGATTGTATAATGAATCCCCTCACCGAACTTTGTTTCATCTTTATCGGTAATCAGCGACGCATGTCTATATGGATCACCTACCGTCTGAACATTACCGTCTTTGTAGGTCACCACATACTTATAAGCCCCAATTTTTCTGCCGGGAAACAGCGCTGCAAAGAAACCATCCTGATCTGCCTGTTCCATCTCTGTTTCCGACATATCTGCTGTCATTTGAACCGCCACAGAAACCGCTTCCGGAAAATACGCCTGCAAAAGAGTATTATTTCCCACCCCATGAGGTCCCAAAACGGCATGGGGATTGGCACTTTCGGAATAAATCACTTCCTCAATTGCCGGCCAATCCATCAATTTATATAGTTTATTATTCATGTATTTCCCTCCTACCGTCAAATACACCAAGTTGTCTTTTAACGTAATCCGTGAATAAATAATCCGCTTCTCAGTTTAGGTTCAAACCAAGTTGATTTAGGCGGCATCAACAGTCCTGCATCTGCTACCGCAAAGAGTTCTCCGATGGATGTCGGATACATGGAAAAAGCAATGCACATATCGCTGTTTACCCTTCTTTCCAGTTCTTTCAGTCCTCGTATTCCGCCAACAAAGTCAATTCTCTTATCGGTTTTCGGATCCATAATTCCCAGAACGGGAGCCAACAAATTATCCTGTAACACAGACACATCGAGTCCTTTTACCGGGTCATGGCTTAAAAAGCACTCTCTTGCGGTAAGCAAATACCAATTGCCGTCCAGATACATTCCAAATTCACCCTTCTTGGCAGGTTTTACCGCATCCGTCCCCTTCTTTTCTACCACGAAAGACTCACTTATTTTTTCCAAAAATTCTTCTTTTGTATACCCGTTTAAATCTTTGACCACACGGTTATAATCCATAATCATCAGTTCACTGTCCGGAAAGAGCACTGAAAGGAAATAATTGAACTCTTCCGTTCCGTCATAACTTCCTGCCATCTCCCTGCGTTTCAAGCCAACTTTGGCTGCCGATGCACATCTGTGATGTCCGTCTGCAATATACACGCCGGAAATCTCTCTAAAACAAGTTTGCAGGTTTTGGTTTACGTTTTCATCATCAATCACCCACACCCGGTGTGTAATCCCAT
>CAYRLN010000158.1:2136-4553 GCA_964425065.1 uncultured Lachnospiraceae bacterium
TATTATTATTTAAACCGGATTCTTTTCTTTTTTCCAATTTTCCCTGATGGCCTGCAACCTCTCTTCATCTCTGTACGCAAGAAAAATAGGCCCGGTCTGGGCATCGCAGGTATCCACATGACGGATACGGTCTATCTCCTTATCCGCTCTTGTATTTTCATGTTTCTTAATCATTCCATTACAATAATCATCAATGGAGGAACAAGCCACAATACCCGTCTGTGACCGTCCATCCATAACCAGTTCATACAGATAATAACAGGCTTTCTTCTCTTTTACCCAGTCACCCTGCTTAATTCTGTCCCACAAAAGGCTGCTTGCTCTTTCATAAACACAATCCGCATAAGTATCTACCTCTGCCGGAAATCCTGTTTCCGCACGGTCTATGCCAAGAAATGACAAAGGCTGCCTCTGTACCTCTTGCGTGGCTTCCTCCCTGTTATATACATCATAAGGTAATGCTGCAATTTTGTCTTCCAATCCCACTTTCGGTCTATATGCCTCAAAAGGTCTGATGTCTGCCATTTTGGTCCTCCCTATGCTGAAATCATACAGCAATTTTTCTCATGTTTTCTTTTCTTTCATTGTAACAAATATCACTATACATCACAAGCACATGGTGTTAAAATAAATACAGAAATTTATTACAGCAAGTTCTTTAGGAGGAAGTATTATGACAGATGCGCAAAAAGAAATCTTATATAGAGTAAACGCTTATGCTGAAAATGTTTTGGGTGATATTGACCCCCAAAAGGTACCGATTTCATATCAATTAGAAAAGTTGAAACCCATCATGCAGGAAATTGCCGACGAAATGAATATCTCTTTAGAAGATTTTTTCATTATGTACATGGACTTAACCACCGAGGCTACTGTTCTCACAAACAATAAATTAAAAGATGAACTGAAAGATCTCGGCGACGGCACAAACCCTATCTTGTTCCGCTAAAATAACCTGCAATAAAATCTTTGCCTGTCTCACAAGAAACCAAAACTCCGGTCCATGAAGAACCGGAGTTTTTCTGTTTTGTTTATTTTACTACACGAACTCTGAATACACCATCGATTGCAGCAAGTTTTTCAACCATATCTGCTGTCGCAGGAGATTCTACGTCCATCATTGTATATGCATATTCACCCTTTGATTTGTTTGTCATATCGGTAATGTTGATACCGGCTTCACCGAAGATACCGGTAAATTTCGTAATCATATTGGCAATATTTTTGTGGAAAATTGCCACACGGCCTGCCTGTTTACATACCCCCATATCACATGCAGGATAGTTGACGCTGTTAGCGATATTACCGTTTTCCAAATATTCCATCATTTCCTGTACTGCCATCTTCGCACAGTTATCTTCCGATTCTTCTGTGGAAGCACCGAGATGAGGAATTACAATACAGCCTTCCTGTCCCGCTGTGGTCGGATTCGGGAAATCAGATACATACTTTCTGACTTTGCCGCTCTTAAGTCCTTCCAGGACATCTGCTTCATTTGCAAGAAGGTCTCTTGCGAAGTTCAGGATTACAACGCCGTCTTTCATCATTGCGATTGCATCTTTGTTAATCATTCCTTTTGTGGAATCCAGCAAAGGTACATGGATTGTAATGTAGTCACAGGTACGGTAAATATCTTCTACATTGAGAACATGCTTTACATCACGGCTCAGACTCCATGCTGCGTTTACGGAAACATAAGGATCATAGCCGTAAACTTCCATACCAAAGTGTCTTGCGGTGTTTGCAACTTTAACGCCGATTGCGCCAAGTCCGATGACACCGAGTTTTTTACCGAACAATTCCGTTCCCGCGAAGTTTTTCTTTTCTTTTTCGGCTGTCTTTGCAATATTGGCATCCTCTGTATTTCCCTTTACCCACTCAATGCCGCCAACCACGTCTCTGGCAGCCATAAGCATACCTGCAAATACCAATTCTTTAACACCGTTTGCATTTGCGCCGGGAGTATTAAATACTACGATACCTGCTTCTGCACATTTATCCAAAGGAATATTATTTACGCCGGCACCTGCCCTTGCCACTGCAAGAAGTTTCCCGGGAAGGTCCATCTCGTGCATGGAAGCACTTCTGACAAGCACACCATCGGCATCCGCGATATCTGTTGTAACCTCATAATTATCTGTAAAATTCACAAGTCCGATTGAGGAAATCGGATTGAGACAATGATATTTAAACATGTTTTTTCTCCTAATCTTATGCGTTTTTCTCTTCAAATTCTTTCATGAATGCAACCAGTTTTTCAACGCCTTCGATAGGCATTGCATTGTAGATGCTCGCTCTCATACCACCAACGCTTCTGTGTCCTTTTAAGTTCACAAAGCCTGCAGCGGCAGCTTCTTTTACAAACTTCGCATCCAGCTCATCGTCACCTGTTACAAAAGGAACATTCATAAGGGAAC
>CAYRLN010000159.1:0-4548 GCA_964425065.1 uncultured Lachnospiraceae bacterium
GACATCTTGGCGGAGAGCAGCAGATGGGTGCCCAGATTGAACACAATCAGATTGACCTTGTTATTTTCCTTCGCGACCCTTTGAATCCCAAGTCTCACGAGCCGGATATTAACAATGTGGTAAAACTGTGTGACACACACAATATTCCTTTGGCAACAAATCTTGCAACTGCGGAACTGTTAATCAAGTCCCTTGACAGAGGAGATTTAGAGTGGCGTGAAATGTACAAATAAGAAACGTAAAATCAGTTTCATATTGAGTATGTTGCTTCTTATTTCCACACTTTGCGGATGTGGGAGCGCAGAATATACCTATGCCTATGATTACGACATAGATATCAGCAGTTTCCAGGTGTTTCAAAAGGAAAACAAGGCTGTTGCGAATACCTTTGCCGCTAATCTGTGTATCGCAGAACCGGGGATTACGGATAATCCCGCACTGGATATGAGTAATTTATCTGCGGCGGTTCTTTTTGATGTCGGTGGAAATGAAGTAATCTATTCAAAAAATGCTTACGATAGGCTTTATCCTGCCAGTATCACAAAGGTTATGACTGCATATCTGGCGCTGAAATACGGTTCCTTGGACCAGGTTCTGACAGCGAGTTCCGTGATTGAGATGGAAGACCCCGACGCAACCAAAATCAAGAAGCTCCGCGTAGGCGATACGATGACCCTTTATCAGGCGCTACATATTATTTTAATTTATTCTGCAAATGATGTGGCCAATATGGTTGCAGAGGGCATTTCCGGTAGCGTAGAAGAGTTTGTGGCATTAATGAATGAGGAAGCGGCGGCTCTTGGAGCAACCAATACCCATTTTGTAAATGCGAACGGATTGCCCGATCCCGATCATTATTCCACGGCTTATGACCTTTATCTTATCTTTAATGAAGCGATCAAGTATGATGTTTTCCGCGAAATTATCAATATGTCCTCTTATAGTACAACCTACTACGACAAAGACGGAAAAGCAAAAGAATTGGAGTTGAACACTACAAACAGATATTTCCGCGGAGACTATGAAACACCGTCTTCCGTCACTGTTTTAGGAGGAAAAACAGGTACCACGGATGCGGCAGGACATTGCCTGATTTTGTTGTCCAGAGATGTGAGCAGTAATTTATATATTTCTATTATATTGTGTGCCGATGCACGTGATAATTTATATGGCAAAATGACAGATTTATTAAACGAAATAGGCAAATAGTAGTTGTTTTTTACCAGAAAATACACTATAATAGAGACAGATATAAACGGGGTGGTAAGACTTTATATCAATTTTTACTTCAGGAGGGTTTTCACCATGGTTCAATTAATTGTAGGCAACAAAGGAAAAGGTAAAACAAAACACTTACTTGACAAAGTAAATACCAGTATTAAAGAGATTCCCGGTAACATCGTTTACTTGGATAAGAGCACCAAACATATGTATGAACTGAATAATAAAGTACGTTTAGTAGATGTTTCTGAATATATGATTGAGTCCGCGGAAGAGTTTATCGGTTTTGTATGCGGTATTATTTCTCAGGATCATGATTTACAGCAGATGTATTTTGATAGTTTTTTGAAGATTGCTTGTCTGGAAGGAAAAGATCTTTTGGGTGTAATCGAAAAATTGGAGAAGATGAGTGATCGTTATCATGTTGACTTTATTTTAAGTGTATCCATGGATGAGTCTGAACTCCCTGAAGCAGCAAAATCAAATGTAGCTATCGCTTTATAATGAATACGAACGAAAAGCCTCGGACTTTATCCGGGGCTTTCTTCTAGCATATGACAATATAGATTTATAACCCGGGAGATTAACAAGTGGCAAAAAAAAGTTCTGAAAAAGTAACACACATAAAGAAATATCGCAGACCATTAAATCTAAATATTGGAATGATTATTTTTGCCGTTATATTGGTATACATTATCATCTCTGTTGTTCTGTATTTCCGGCAAAATATTATCGTACCCTATGTTGTACAGGAAGGATATTTGACAACAAACCAGATTTATACGGGAATTGCGATACGCGAGGAAGAAAACGTTTTGGCATCCCAATCCGGCTATGTCAACTATTATGCCAGGGAAGGCGAGCGTGTCGCTGTCGGAAATCCTGTTTACAGCATCGATGAAACCGGAAAATTGGCTGAGTATATCGGACAAAAACAGACAGGTGAAAATGCGTTGTCTGATAAGGAACTGAGCAAACTCAGGGATGAACTGATTGATTTTTCTTATGATTTTTCGCCTACTAATTATGATACGACCTATGATTTTAAAAATTCAGTACAGGGAACCATTACAAGATTGGCAAACGAAGCCTTTATCGAAAGCATTCAGAATATAAATGCAAACAACGAGATGGCGGCACTTGTAAACCTGGAACGTTCCAAAAAATCGGGTATCGTGGAATATTGGACAGACGGATATGAAAATTTCACTTCTGACATGGTATCTTTAGACGATTTTGATACGAAAAACTACAAAAAGAAGTATCTTCTCAGCAACGAATTGATTGCAGAAGGACAAGTGATATACAAATTATGCGTTTCTGAAGAATGGTCGGTTGTTCTTCCTATGGAAGAAACCAAGGCGTTAGAGTTGTTGGAAGAGGAATATGTAAAAGTACGCTTCCTGAAAAACAGGGACGAAGCCTGGGGACGTGTGGAAGTATTGTATAATACAGATGGAACTTATGTGGAACTGCATTTCACAAATTCTATGATTACTTTTGCAGATGAAAGATTTCTGGAAATTGAATTAATCATGGAAGAATCCGGCGGACTGAAAATCCCGAACACATCCATTGCACAACTGGAATTTTATTTAATTCCGGAAAACTACATCACCCAGAGCAGTGGTACCAATTCCTATGGTGTACTTCGTGAAAAAGTCCTGGAAAACGGTACAACAACCACTGAATATGTGGAAACAACACTGTATAACAATAAAGACGGATATTATTATGTCAGCATGTCTGCTCTTCGTACAGGCGATCATATTATAGCACCGGATTCCCAAAACGTGTATACTGTCAGCCTGCGGGGTTCCTTAATTGGCGTGTTTAATATGAATAAAGGTTATGCAGATTTCAGACAGATTGAGATTTTGTACCAAAACGATGAGTATTCCATTGTAAAATCCAATACAAAATATGGATTAAATGTATACGATCTTATTGTTCTGGATTCTTCTTCCGTTTCAGAAGACCAGTTTGTTTATGAATAGGTTTAGAGGTTACATCCATGATTAGGGAAAATATTAGTGCAGTACAGGAAAACATCCGGAAAGCCGCTTTGAAAAGCGGTAGAAATCCGGAGGATATTCACTTGATTGCTGTCAGTAAAACAAAACCGGTGGCTATGTTAAAGGAATGCTATGATGCAGGAATCCGTGATTTCGGGGAAAACAAAGTACAGGAACTGGTTGAAAAATACGAGCAACTCCCTGAAGATATCCGTTGGCACATGATTGGACATCTTCAGACGAACAAGGTGAAATATATCATTGACAAGGTATTTATGATTCATAGTGTGGATTCCCTGAAACTGGCTCAGGAAATCAGCCGGCAAGCTGCAAAACATAATCTGACGGTAAATATATTAATTGAGGTAAACGTGGCAGAGGAGGATAGCAAATTCGGTATTTCCCTATCAGAGGCTCCTTCTTTCATAGCCGAAATAAGCCGTTTGCCGGGGATTTGTGTCAAAGGTTTGATGACCGTGGCACCATATGTAGTAAACGCGGAAGAAAACAGACAATATTTTGATGCCCTAAGCCAATTATGTGTTGACATAATGCAGAAAAACATTGATAATGTTAATATAGATGTGCTTTCTATGGGCATGACCGGTGATTATGAGGTTGCGGTCGAGGAAGGTGCAACTTATGTTCGCGTTGGAACAGGAATCTTTGGCGAAAGAGATTATACTTCCGCATGAAATACGATATAAGGAGAGAGTTTTATTATGGGAGTAATGGACAAGTTTTTGAACTACATGAAATTAAACGATGAAGACGAAGATTACTATGATGACGAAGATTATTATGATGATGACGATGAAATAGAAATGGAGCCCCCTAAAAAACAGGCCATTGCAAGAGAAGTAGTTCCTGCACCCGAAAAGGATACCGTAAAGAAAAACACTGCAAAAGTGACACCCATGCGTCAGACTACAAATACAAGAAGAATGACAGGCACCGGTGGAATGGAAGTATGTGTTATCAAGCCGGGTTCCGTGGAAGAGGCAAGAGAAATTACGGAGACACTTCTTTCCAATCGTACTGTTGTACTGAATTTGGAAGGACTTGATGTAGACATTGCACAGAGAATCATTGACTTTACTTCAGGTTCTTGTTTTGCAATTGGCGGAAACTTGCAGAAGATTTCGCACTACATATTTATTATCACTCCTGCCAGCGTGGATATTTCCGGTGACTTCCAGGATATTTTAGGCGGAGGTTCCTTTGAAGTCCCTATTAACAACGGATATTAAGTTTACAAAATAAAGTGACGGGAACAGATTTCTCTCTGTTCCCGTTTTAAGGTATAATGACA
>CAYRLN010000160.1:0-4538 GCA_964425065.1 uncultured Lachnospiraceae bacterium
TCTCCTCCATAAGGGACATTGGTATGGCCTGCCCGCAGGCAGGCCAACCTCAATTCTTATCTGTTAATTTTCAGTTCGGGATATGTAGCTGCCACTTCATCATAGAAATCGCTGATAGCTGTATCTTTATCCTTTTCACCTGTCTTGATTGCAGAGATTGCTTTACCCCAAGCATCGTTGATTGCTGTGTCGTATTTTGTTACGAGGGAGTAATCAATACCTTCTGCCTGCTCTAACCAGAAGCTGTAAAGTTTCTGTCCGCCGTAGACAGCGTTTGTGTCGTCAGCATGTTTTTCCAGTGCGGAAATCAGAGATACTGTGTCACCCTGAGATGCCTCGATCCACCAGTCAGCTGTATCTTCGTTCAAAGTACAGAATTTTACGAAGTCCCAAGCAAGTTCCTGTCTTTCGGATTTAGAAGAAATACCGATGTATGTACCGCCACCGAAGCCGTATGCAGGACCTGCGCAAACACCCCAAAGACCGGATGTGTCACCTACGTTATCTCTCATGGTGATAACGCCCCATGCGGGAAGACCAAATGCAAATACTTCTGTTGTCTCATAATCTTTTGTAGCATTTTTGAAGTTCTCGGAATCCCAAATGTTCATAAGAGGATCACCGTTTTCGTCTGTTTCCCAGATACCCCACTGAGTTTCAGCTGTCAGCAAAGGAACCTCGCCTGCCATAGCCATATACCAGGGAGTAGCCCACTGGGATGCGTAAGCTGTCAAATCCTGTTTGTACAGTTCAACTACCAGATCCATGTATTCCATACGAAGATCGGATACATTCAGCGCACCGTCAACAACCCATGCTGTGTCGCCGGAGAAGTAGCTGATTTCAGAGTCAGATGCGAAAATTCTGTAGCCTGCATCTTTCAGTTTCTGAGCTGCTGCTAAAATAGAATCGTAGTCTGCAAATAATTTGCCGATTTCATCGGGATCTTCTGTTCCGAATACTTCATTTGCGATATCTCTACGATAGTAGATACCTGCGGGAGTAATCTGATAAGAGATTGCTCTCTGATGACCGTCAGCGTCCTGACCTACCTGCCAAACGTAATCAACGATTTTGCCTTCGTAATCTTTTGCGCCGAAGTCGTCAAGGTTTGCAAAAAGACCCATGTCGTTGAAGCTCTCAAGCATCTGAGGCTCACCTACGATGATGTCGGGTTCAGTCTCGCCACCCAGAATTGCCTGCTGCACCTTTGTAGGATAGTCAGCGGGCTGGATAACCAAAACTTCCATCTCAACGCCTGTCTCTTCCTGATACTTAGCAGCGAACTGCTCTAAGTCTGTTGCCAGTGTCCAAACAACCAGTTTGTCACCAAGCTCTGTGCCCTTTACATCACTTCCACCACATGCTGCCATGGAAAGTGTCATAGCACCAACAAGTAATAATGCTAAAAACTTTTTCAATTTCATAAAATTAACCCTCCTTAAATGATGTATCGCTTGTTGATAACTTCATTATAAGGAGGGTATATAGGAGAAGAAATGATTCAAATTTTAAAAAGGTGTTATTTTTTTAGGTTTGTAAAAAAGGTTTCTTTTTTTGATTTTAAAAAATTGACACCTGGATAGAGCGAACCTTGCCTTCCCGGAGGTTCTTCGCCATCTGGCCGGACAAAACGCCGCCTTCCACACGGGCTTTTGTGCCGTTTTTAAAACAAACTTCCATATGGGAAACCCGGTAATTGCCGGGAATGTAGGTTTTTACCTCGTCAAGGTGGTAGGTCACCATGCAGTCTCCCATAAAGCGGGCGGAAACTGTCTTCGTGCCATCCAACAAATATACCGGAAGCATGGGGGTGAATTCCGCCTTCAGTTCCCCGTCCTTTAAGGTAAAGGGCTGCTCCCCGAACATCATCCGCTTCCACATGCTTAAAAATTCTACGGTGGAACCGCTGAGTCTCGCCACGAAGCCTTTGCCGTGAATCTTTTCATTGGGGTTATTGCTGCTGGCAATGAAAGAAGAATTTTCCAGGGTACTTCTGCCGTACACTTTAGGGTCTAAGAAAGGCACTGCCGCATTGTGGAAATCCTCTGCGAATTCCTTGTAGAGGCCTGCTTTCAACAGTTCCAGCAAGTACTTGTATTCCATGTGGAGCCAGATTGACTCGTTCTCCAGCCATCCCGGAGTAAAGGCACGGGCACGTCCCAGTTCAAAGGAACCCTCGTTTAAGGATGCGTTTACCTTATACATAGAGAGTTTTTTATCATAAAGGCCACTTTCTTTTACGGCCCTGTACAGTTCCTTCTTTTTCTCTGCTGCCAGAGGCAGTTTCATGTAACGCACCGGACCTTCCAGGAAATAGGGAACCATCTGCACTTCAAAATGCTTCGGGTGAATGCCCTCGCAATTTTCCTCATAGTCGGTGATTTCATAAGTAAAATACGTAGGACAAATGCCATCCCCGTAGCTGACCGCCTTTTCGATACCGAGCTTTACGGTGTCGCGGAAGCTCTCCAACATTTCGCAGATGCTTTCTCTTTTGTACTCCTTCTTCTCGCCGGAAATACCATGGTAAGTTTTTTCCCTGTAAATTTCCTTGGCGTCGTTAATCTTATTCCAGAAAGACATCAGTTCCTTGTCGTTTTTAATATGACTTTCTTCCAGACGGTTAATCAGGAACAATTCATCCAAAAGGCAGGCGGTCTCCTTCAAAACAGAAACCCTTCCGGGATACTTCTTTAATGCGCCGATGGTGTAATCCAGCATCCGTGCCAGTTCATAAGTTTCTGCCATGGAGGAACCCATCATGCCGGGCATACCGTTAAGTGCGTCATACCAGCCGGGCTTGCCGCCCTCCATCTCGATACCCATGCCGTAGGCATCCAAAGCCGCAAATTTTACGGTACACATGAGAATCAGTTTCTCAAGCAGACTGCTGTATACCACTTCCCCGGACTGGAAATTGCCCCGCACCAGTTTTTCCGGGGTATTTCGCTTTCCCGCCTCGTCCAGGCAATGATATTGACGGATGCCCTTGGGCGTTTTGGTATAACGCTTACTGCGTCTGTTAATATTCACCTGGGAAAGGAAATAACTGTAAGCCTGTTCATCCAACATCTCCGCTTCTTTTTCGGGATAAAGAGAGATGTACTCTTCTACGAGGTCTAAGTTGTAGGTCCAGTGATCACTCCAATAGCCCTCGCCAAAATTGCCGTTGACGTTTGCCTTGGCAAAATCAATGATGGTGTTAAAAAGTTCCGTGGTTTTGGTGGTTGTTTTCCCGGTCAGTTGCTCCAGTTTCTGATACAACTTACCCGGTGTAAAGGATTCTGTGATAAAGTCGTACAGCTCCTGCTGCCGGGATTTCTCCACCATTGCCGCGATGGATTTCGCTTTACTTTCCTCCACTTTATAAGTCAATTTCTCAATACTTAAAGGATTGTAACCGTCCAGCTGAATCAGACTGTAGAACAGATGCAGATTTTCCCTGCCTACAAAGGGAGAG
Source organism: uncultured Lachnospiraceae bacterium (assembly GCA_964425065.1). GTDB lineage: Bacteria > Bacillota > Clostridia > Lachnospirales > Lachnospiraceae > Acetatifactor. The sequence continues at coordinate 3,464 of CAYRLN010000160.1, forward strand.
AAAAAGGTGTCACATCTGCGGTTCTGATTCACATCACGGAAGTTACCGTTACCTTGGGAATAATATTCCGGCAACATGGAGAAATAGTTATAATCCCGCTCGATATCACCGTGCTTTCTGGAATACACATAAAAAATCTTGTTGTTTCCCAGCTGCATGGGATAACCGCCCCGGAGCAGATTGTCCATGTAGGTATATTTACAATACTCGTCGAAGGTAGGATTGCCGGTCTTGGTTTCCATTCCCTGACATAGCTCCTCGGTGAGGGTGGTTGCCCTTGTAAGTTTTTCCTCGAAATACTCTTTGGTGAGGCTTTTTTGCATGAAGTCGTCCAGAATATCCTTGCTCTCCACCTGCCCGATCAGTTCGTAGAGCGTGCAACTTTCCCCGGGTTTCAATGTAACTTTTTTTGCAAAGAAAGCACAGGGTAAAAGGTTTGAAATATTCTGTTTCTCCCCTTCCACTGCTTTTAGACCGCCTTCCATAAAGCGGACCGGCTTTTCAAAGGCACAGTCATAATCAAACATGCTCTCCGGGTCCACAAACAGTTTCAGGCGGCTGCCGCTCTCATCCACAGAAAGGGCGAAGTTACCTCCCGCAATGTCGCTGACCTCCGTGGTGTCCTCCATGCTGGCGCGGACTCTGTAATAACCCACGCCGGTCTCGGAATCCTCCACCTGCATCCATGCCTTGGCGGTCTGGGTCATACTCTTCATCCCGAACTGGCCAACGCCGTAAGGAATCACTGCGGGCATACCGTCTAAGATTTCAAAGGTGCTTTCCACTTCTGCGGTGTTGGTGATGGTAACCTTGCGGACCAAAGCTCCCACCGGCTCCTCGGGCAAAACAAAGTAGGTTACTTCTGTTTTGATGCCGTTTTCTTCATCAGTCTCTTCGATTTCCAAGGTATTTTTAAAAATGCGCATGGTGTGTTCTTTATTTTCATCATGGAAACTTTCCGTAAACCTGCCGTCCTTTAAAATAAAGGTACGGAAACCGGTGCGCTTTACATTCTGGTAGGACTGGTGGGCAGGGCAAAAATCCATGATGGCGTGATCCTTATTGTCCACGCCGA
>CAYRLN010000161.1:0-2455 GCA_964425065.1 uncultured Lachnospiraceae bacterium
CATGCCGCATAATTTTTAAAATAATCCGGATTGTGGGCAAGTAAAATATTATAATTTTCTGTTTTGGGCTCACCAAGTAATTCTGCCATGTACTCCTCCGGCATGTCCGGATTTTCTCCACGCTTAAAATATTGGTAGCCTATTTCCAGTCCATAAATGCATACACCGCTTTCGGGAAACTCCATCTTATCATTTACCAGATGATACACACCGGACTCTTTTACTATTTTCTCATACTCTAAAGCCAGTTTCCCGTACCGCTTTTCTCCGTAAAGCGACAGTTTCTGCTCATGATTTCCGTTTGCATAATAAACCGGCCACGATTTTGTCAAATTCTCCAACAGTTTTTCCAATTGCGCCGTTTTAAATCCTTTGTGTGCAGTAAACATATCGCCGGCTATCAATACTCCATCGGGGTGCTCACACTCTATCGCCTTGAGCAGCACCTCGTTATCTCTGCCGTACTGTTTTCCGTGCAAATCTGACAACACTACAAAACGACAGGACTTTTTAATCCTGTCATCCGTAAATTTTTTATGTGTCACTGTGAAATGATGGGTGTCATACAGACTGACCCACAAAAGAACAATGACTGCTATTGCCGCCAGAGTTAACACAATCTGAAACATACGTCCTCCTTGCAAGTCCTGTCCCGGAATTACCACCCGGGACAAACTGCTTTCTCTTCATTTTAGTATATCGTAATCAGCGCTTTAGGACAATAATTACATCAAATATTCCAAAAATATTTTCAGCAGGTAGTCCTTATACCCCGCCTTTTCCACATCTGAGCTTGTGATGATGGGAACGCTGCCAATCACTTCCCCGCCAAGTTTATAAACCGCCTGCCCTACTTCCGTTCCTTTCACAACCGGAGCCGTAAGTTCCTGTGGGAGTTCTATGATTTTCTCCACGCTTTCCAAATTTCTCTTTTCCGTATCCAAATAGCTGAATTTATCGCGGTAAGAAACTGCCACCTGATCTGTTTTTCCGCCTTTTACCGCCACCATCGGCAATGCATCCGTATTTTCATCCTCATACATCTGACACATACTATATCCATAATTTAAAAGGGTTGCCGCATCGGAAAAACGTTGTTTCGGGTCCGGTGCTCCCATAACAACCGCAATCAGTTGCATCCCATTCTTATTTCCCGTAGCCGAAATACAGTACTTTGCCTTGGTAGTCGAGCCTGTTTTCAGTCCTGTAATCCAATCGTATTGCTTTAACAATTTATTTGTGCTGGAAAGTCCAAAGGTACTTGTGCCCTGAGGCGTCTCATGCACAAACTCATCCATCCAAATTGTTGTGTAATCAAACACATCCGGATAATTGATAATCAGTTCCCTGGACATAATCGCCACATCTTTTGCCGTTGTATAATGTCCGTCGGAATCCGTCAGTCCGCAACAATCCTCAAATTGGGTATCCTTCATTCCAAGCGCCATTGCTTTTGCATTCATCATATCCACAAAGGCCTGCTCCGAGCCTGCGATATGCTCCGCCACCGCAACGCTGGCATCATTGGCAGACGCCACAATAATACATTTCAGCAATGTCTCCAGCTTTTGTACTTCCCCCTCTGCCAGATACACCTGGGAGCCACCCATCGATGCCGCATGGGCGGTTACCGTAACCGAATCCTCCAGCGTGATATTTCCTTTTTCCAGTTGCTCAAAAATCAATAAGATGGTCATTATTTTTGTGATACTTGCAGGACTTCTTTGTTCTGTTGCATTTAATTCGTAAATCACCTGTCCGGTCTCCGCTTCTATCAAAATTGCGGAAGGGGCAGAAATCTCCACCTGAGCGTTAACCGATATAACAGGCACCAGCAATTGTATCAATGTAAGTGTAAAAATCAGTATTTTTTTCTTAAAAGAACCTTTTTTCAACCTCATAAAAAACGCCATACTTCCATACCTTTTTATAATCATATGGAAATACGGCTTTGCTTATGCCTAAAAAACAAGTCCCGACGCACAATGCACCGGGACTTTCGTTTGATTAGTTATATTTACGTTTTCTTGCTGCTTCAGATTTCTTTTTACGTCTTACGCTGGGCTTCTCATAATGCTCTCTCTTGCGGATTTCCTGCTGGATACCTGCTTTTGCGCAGCTTCTTTTGAAGCGACGTAATGCGCTATCTAAAGTCTCGTTCTCTTTTACGATTACATTTGACATGCTTACACCTGACCTCCCTTCAGTCCCTTCAAGTTATCCTCGACTGATTGGGTTAATTATTCTATACACACACTCTCACGACTGCATGCACAATAAACATTATAGCATAAAAATATTAGGCGTCAACAGTTTTTTTCATTTTGCGAAAAAAACTTTATGGCGAATTAATTCATCTATGCCAACTGGCTCTCCAGCACCTTTTCTGCCTCTGCGATTGCACTTGCAATACCTGCCGGATTCTTACCGCCTGCCTGTGCCATGTTGGGACGGC
>CAYRLN010000161.1:2465-4529 GCA_964425065.1 uncultured Lachnospiraceae bacterium
CCTTTTGCCATAGCACCATCGGTAGCCATGGTAATCATGTTCACTTTGCCATCCTGCTCGGAAAGAAGCACAACCACGCCGTCACCCAGTTTCTCTTTCAGAGAGTCGCCCAGATCACGAAGACCATTCATATCCACGCCTGCTACGCTGGTAGCCAGAAGTTTCACACCTTTTACTTCTTTGACCTGATTCATAACATCGCCAAGGGCATCCTTTGCTGCTTTTGCTTTCAGAGATTCATTCTCGGAAGCAAGGGCTTTCAGCTCTGCCTGCATATGCTGAATCTTCTCTGTCAAAGTAGCAGGAGTTGCTTTTGCTGCATTTACCGCATTTGCAAAATTCTCTTCCATGGTCTTGTAGTATGCCATTACATTTGCACCGGTAAGGGCTTCGATTCTTCTTACGCCTGCAGCCACACCGCTTTCAGACAAAATCTTGAAGAATGCAATGTCTGCGGTATTCTTCACATGAGTACCACCGCACAGTTCTACGGAGAAGTCTCCCATGGAAACCACTCTTACCGTCTCGCCGTACTTCTCACCAAAGAGTGCCATCGCGCCTTTTTTCTTTGCATCCTCAATACCCATTTCCTCTGTAATAACGGGAATGCTCTCTGCTATTTTTTCGTTTACAATCTGCTCAACCTTTGCAATTTCCTCTGCTGTAAGTGCCTGGGAATGGCTAAAGTCAAAACGGGTTCTTCCGCTATCCTGATAGGAACCCTGCTGCTCTACATGATCGCCAAGCACCTGCTGAAGAGCTGCCTGGAGCAAGTGGGTTGCGGAATGGTTCTTGCAGGTATTGCTGCGGTTTACCGCTTCCACTTCCAATTTTGCAACATCCCCCTTGGAAATGCTGCCGGATACCACCTGTCCAACGTGTCCGATTCTGTCACCGGAAAGTTTTACGGTATCCTGTACTTCAAAAGTACCTTTTGCAGTGGTAAGCACACCCATATCACCTTTCTGTCCACCCATAGTTGCGTAAAAGGGTGTCTCAGCTACGATGATCGTTCCCATGTCACCTGCATGTAAGGTATCTGTCAGTTCTGTCTCAGATGCCAGTGCCAAAATGCTGCTGTCGCAAGCGAGGCTGTCATAACCCACAAATTTACTGGTCACATCCGCGCCAAGGTCATCAAAGAGACCTGCACCTGTACTTAATTTTGCGGAGAAATTCGCATTCTGTCTTGCTTTCTGCTTCTGCTCTTCCATAGCAGCAGCAAAACCGGCTTCGTCTACTTTCAGCCCCTCTTCCTCTGCCAGTTCCACTGTCAGTTCGATAGGAAATCCGAAAGTATCATATAAGTAGAATGCGGACTTGCCGTCGATTTCCTCTTTCTTTTCTGCTCTCTTACCTTCCAGAATCTTGTAAAATTCCTTCATACCGTTTTCAAGAGTGCTTTCAAAACGGGCAATTTCCTTTTTCAGTTCGGAAAGAATATAATCTCTGTTCTTTACAAGCAAGGGATAGCTTTCGCTGTAAATATCATCAATATACATGCTTGCAATTTTCAGCAAATCATCTGTAGAAACATTTAATGCGCGTCCATGTCTTACCGCACGGCGGATAAGACGGCGAAGCACATAGCCGGCTCCTACGTTGGAGGGTAAAAGCTTTGCCTCATCACCGATGAGCATAACGCTGGTACGCATATGGTCCGCCAAAATTCTCATGGATTTGGTCAGCTTCTCGTCCTGCTCATACTTCACACCGGATACCTTCTCAATATAAGCAATAATGGGAGCAAACAAATCAATCTGATAAACGTCTCTGCTTCCGTTTAAGAATGCCAGAATACGCTCCAAGCCCCATCCGGTATCTACATTTTTCTTTGCCAGAGGGGTCAGGCTGCCGTCATGACGCTTCTCATACTGCATGAAAACATCATTACCGAGCTCAGTATATTTGCCACAATGACATCCCGGACCACAATCCGGACCACAATCCGGTCTGTCTGCAATATAAAACATTTCACTGTCGGGACCGCAGGGACCATACTCCAAGCCCCACCAGTTATCCTCAGCAGGTAAATAATAAATGTTCTCTTTTTTAAAGCCGGAT
>CAYRLN010000162.1:0-4528 GCA_964425065.1 uncultured Lachnospiraceae bacterium
GTTATGGAAAAAAACTTATGGAACATTGGGCAGCTGATATGAAATCACAAGGATACGGCATGCTTTTGACATCCACCCAGGTAAATGAAGAAGCGCAACATTTTTATAGAAAATTAGGCTATAAAGATTGTGGCGGTTTTGTTGTAGATGTTCCGGGATATGAGCAGCCAATGGAAATGTTTTTAGTTAAGGGCATTTAAACAAAAACCCTCCCGCAGCAGTTCGTGCCGCGAGAGGGTTTTTCTTTGTTCGAATACTCTATCTTACCGATATACCATCTTTTTCATCATATCAATATACTCGAAGATTTCCTCCTGCAGCATGTTTGCATGAAAAGAATCTTCAAAAAAACGCTGGGTCATCAAACCCTTGATAGTGTAATCCAGCATCTTCCACACCTTTGCGCCGTCCACGCCCGCAGGTAATTTACTCAAATCTGCCTGTGCAAATACTGCATCATACATTTCAGACAGTGCATTTCTCTTATCCTCAATGGCCAAAAGCGCCTCGCTCACATCTTCCGACATGGAACGGTTTAAAAACTGCTGCATATAAGGATAACCGCGAAGAGCCTGGATTTTCGCCTGTTCCTGCTGTTTTAGCAGTTCAAACATGTCCGTCTCGGATTTTTGCACGGTGTTTTTCATCTCCAGCGACATGTAGCGCAAACTATAATCATAAATAAAGGTATACAAACCTAACTTACTGTCAAAATAATGAAACAATAATCCTTTGCTGATTGCCGCTTCCCTTACGATATCGTCCGTACTTGCATGCTTATATCCCTTCAGCGCAAATACTTTCAGGGCAGCGTTAATCATTCTGTCCTGTTTTTCTTTTTTTAAGTCAAAAAATTTACCGTTCATATGTCACCCAATACCCTTATATTTCTTCCATTGACCTGCCCGGTCAGATTTTAAATATACCACAAATTCTTCTTGTCGACAACTGAAAGAAAAGTATTTTTTTGTTATAATTATGAAAAAATTGTACATATTCTCTTCCAATTTTCGCAAAATAGTATTAGAATAGATATAAATCATTTTTTAAAAATTACCCCAGCGAAAGGAGTAACGATTATGTCAAAAAAATTTGGGAAATTTTTATTGTTTACCGCTGCTGCAGCAACCACCGCTGCAGGTGTTTGTTATTATTTAAAGAAGAAATCTGAGAACGAAAATCTTTACGAGGTGGAGGACGAGGATTACGATGATTTCAGTGAAGACTTGGATGCAGAATCCCGTTCTTATGTCCAGTTAGACCCTGGAACCGCAAGTGAAAAAGACGACGACTTCTTAGAGGAAACAGAGAATGCCGGAGATGGTGATTTCTCTCCTTTGGCGCAGCAGCTCCAGGAAAAAAACAATGAACAGGTAGAAGAATTCTTCGACGAAGAAAACTAAATAAAGGTATTACTGATACGAAAAGCATGACTCAACTGAGCCATGCTTTTTTTAATCTTTCAATTCCTTCTTTAATTTCCTCTAAAGTCATCCCCGCATAACCCAAAATAACTGTATGAGTCTCCGGTCTTTTCTCTTCCTCTGTGCCAAGATAGGCATCCGACATGGCATAAACTTTAACTCCCTGCCCTGCGGCCCTCTCCAGCAGTTCCTGCTCCGGCATACCTTTCTTAGAGGTCAACAGCACATGCAGTCCCGCATTTTCTCCCGCCAGGCCAAAATCCTTCAAAAAAGGCTTCAGGCACTCTAACAACAAATCATGCTTTTCCTTATAAATTTTTCGTGCCTTATTCAAATACCGCTCAAAATATCCTTCACTGATAAACTCGTTCAAAATACGCTGGTCGATTCTGGACACGGTAGAAGAATAAAAGAAACAATTCTTTCTGTATACCTCAAGCAACCTTTGGGGCAACACCATATAACTTACCCGGATTGCCGGTGCAATGGCTTTGGAAAAAGTCCCGATGTAAATGACTTTCCCCATGGTATCGGAAGCCTGCAAGGATGGTATGGGTTTACCTCTATACCTAAACTCACTGTCATAATCATCTTCTATCAGATAACGCTGCTCCTTTTCCGCTGCCCATTTCAGCAGTTCCATTCGTCTTCCGATGGACATAACCGTTCCGGTAGGATACTGATGGGAGGGCATGACATATGCCACCGCCGCTCCGCTTTTTTCCAGTTCGTCCACGCTCATGCCATACTCATCCATGCCGATACGCTCAATGTAGTAGGCAAAGGAATTAAAAATGCGATAGGCCCTCTTATAAGAAGGATTTTCCATCGCCACCCTTACGTGACGTCCTAAAATCTTTTCAAGCAGCATCAGCAGATAGTCATTTCCCGCGCCCACAATAATCTGCTCCGGGCTGCAATTAACCCCTCGGGAAGCATGCAAATATCTGCTGATGGTGAAACGCAAATCCTCATCACCCTGCGGTTCCCCCAAGGCAAACAATTCATTGTTATCGTAACTGAGCACGTTCTTGGTAATCCTCTGCCAAACGCCAAAGGGAAAACCGCTCATATCAATGCCGTTGGGATGAAAATCATATGGCAGGCTTTGACGGTCCTCCGGCTTTTTCCCGGCTGAGTCTCCTGGGAATAACGCTCCCACGGAGGTTCCCATAGCCCCTGACATGCCACCTGCATTTCCTGCCAAGCCGTCCTGTAATTGCAGCAATTCCTCCACCTTACAGACAAAGTATCCCCTGTAAGGTCTTGCCTCAATGTACCCTTCAGACAAAAGCTGTTCATAAGCATAGTCCACCGTACTTCTGGCTACCTGCAATTTCTCTGCCAAAGAGCGAGTAGAGGGAAGCCGCTCACCCGTGAGCAGCTTCCCTTCCCTGATTTCATCTCTGATATATTCATAAATCTGTTCATACAGGCACTTTTTACTATCCGCCTGCAACGTGATTGTCATATCATACATATGGTCACCAAATAAAACTATTTAGACTTTCTGATTTCAGCAATAATCATTTCTTTCAGTTCTCTTGCCTTATCTTTCATTCTGGCATTTGCATTGGATGAAACAAGAATCGAACCAATCAGTTTCGAGGAAACATCATACTGTTTAAACTTCATGGCAAGCACTGCAATGAGATAATCCATGGTCACTTCATCCATACCGCACATAGGGAAACTTTCGGAAGCCATAGCAGCCATAAAACCATCCAGAGCATTCTTCAAATACTCCATTTCAGCCTGCTCCAACTCTTTCTTCTTTGCCTCATAATCAGCAGCTTTGTCATCCAGACTTTCCTGCCAACCTCTCAGCACCCATCCTGATTTCAGACAGATATAAGCTTTCTCACTGGCCTTCGCTTGCCTTACAATTGCACAGGCAAGCGCCAACTTATAGCGCTCCATCGCCTCTTCATAAGTATAAATTTCCCCGTCAAACGGATGCAACTTAACATTTTTTGAAATATTCTCCTTAATGAGTCTTACCTGAGTGGGTGTCATAGCCTTAAAGTATCTTGTAAGAGCAGTGAAACCACACTTCGGACAAAGAACCACGTCGTATTTCATCGGGTCAATTCCGTCATATTTCGGGCGCAAATCCAAATCTGTGCCCTCCAGTTTTACTTTACCGGACTTCATAACTTTGCTGGTAATTTTACTGTCACAAACCGGGCACTCAAAAGCCTTCTCGTAGACCAATTCTTTTTCTTCCACCTGATGAACCTCAGGCTGAGCCTGCTGGGCATTCTCTTTCTCCGGTTCTTCAAACACTTTTGCACTCTCTAAATTCCCCAACCCCAAACTTGCCAGTCCTGATAATAAACCTGACATAGTCAAAATACCTCCGTTTCGTCATCCATTTATTTCGGTAATACGAAAGAACTCTTCAAGGATACCACACGGTTAAATACCGGTGCTCCTTCCTTGGAATCCTTGTAATCCACACAGAAGAAACCGTTTCTCACAAACTGGAAACTCTCAAAAGCCTTTGCATCCTTCAGGGAAGGCTCCACGTAACTTTCTGTAACTGTAAGAGAATTGGGATTTAAGTTCAGGCTGCCATCCTCATTGTATACACCCTTTTCCTCATCAATAATATTCTCATACAATCTGGTTTCCACTTTCAATGCTTCTTTTGCAGGTACCCAGTGAATGGTTCCTTTTACTTTTCTTCCGTCCGGACTGTTACCACCCTTTGAAGCCGGATCATAGGTACAATGAACTTCCGTAATATTACCGTTTTCATCCTTTACGCAACCTGTGCAGGTTACAAAGTAAGCATTCATCAGACGCACTTCATTTCCGGGGAACATTCTGAAATATTTCTTAGGCGGTTCCTCCATGAAGTCTTCCCGCTCAATATAAAGTTCCCTGCCAAAAGGAACCTTGCGGCTGCCGAGAGATTCATTTTCCAGGTTGTTGGCAATCTCCAAAAGTTCACTCTCTCCTTCGGGATAGTTGTCGATAATCAGTTTCACAGGATCCAGAACTGCCATCACACGGGGTTTCTTTAATTTTAAATCCTCACGGATGCAGTACTCAAGCATTGCATAATCCACAGAGGAATTGCTCTTGGAAACACCACAGAG
>CAYRLN010000163.1:0-4501 GCA_964425065.1 uncultured Lachnospiraceae bacterium
TCCAATTCTTCGATACGGGCTTCGATATCTCTCTGCTCGTCTTTTGCTGCATCATATTCTGCGTTTTCAGAAAGGTCACCCTGTTCTCTTGCTTCTTTGATTTTCTGAGCAACTTCTCTACGTCTGATTACTTTAAGATGCTCCAATTCTTCCTCATATTTCCTAAGTCCCTCGTAAGTGAGAATATTTTTCTTCTTGTCTTCCATTGCCATACCCTTCCTAAATCTATATTTTTAATACCTTATCTCGTCTCTTTAGTCGTAAACCGACACGAAGCCTAGATTAACGTGTGCTATTATACTTTATTTTACAGACAGTGTCAAGCACAGTCTCTTTTAAAAATCGTTCCATATCGACATATTCCAATTTTTCCCAACAAAAGAGGTTTCTGTCACATTCCCTGCGTTGCCCGGCGGTAGAGATTACCATCGTTTCGCCCTTTCGTTCCTTTACCTTCGGCAGTTCCGTTCCTGCCCCCAAAACAATCAATGTCCGCTCCCCTTTTATGTGAAGCGCGTCAAACTCTGACTGTATATCCAGCGTCAGACCATACTCCATGGACAGACTGTCTTCCACCGTCTCCCAGTCGGATATAAAATCCTTCACTACCCCCAAATACGGAATTCCTTCCGCATAATGCCGGATGAGTTCCTCCGCCTCCATCTCTCTGTCCTGTATCAAAACGAGGCTGTCAAACTCCAAGGAGTAGTATTCTATAAAAGTAAAAATCCATTCTATACCGATAGGTTCTCTCCCCCGCCCCAACAATTTCTCTGCTTTTTTGTCCGGCGCATAATAGACATACCTTCCCTCCGGAGGTATTGGCAGGTCTTTCAAATACTGGCTCCATGACCAACTTGTCCACTTCTTATCTTTCTCAAAGATTGGCAACCCCACGCAATATATTTTCAGGCTTCCCTCCCCCATCTGCCTTTGCTCCGGATAAACATTATATTGCCATTGCTCACTCCATTTCCATCCGCCAAACCTTTTCTTGCCGAGCCGCCGTCTGCCACTCCCCTTCTCGTACACATAAAAAAAGACGAATGTCATATCTTAAATGCTTATTCCACCCACAAAAAGATATGTAATCGTCCTTTAAAATATTCGTTTTACTCCATATTTATTTTGTATCGGGGAAAATTTGCTCCAATGCGCCAAGCAATTCTTCCATGGTTTCCATGCTGTTTATCATCTGCCGGAATTTTGCGGAGTTCGGATAACCAACGGTATACCATGCCATATGCTTTCTCATTTCCCTTACACCGGTATACTCACCTTTGATTTCCAGCTGAAGTGCCGCATGTTTCCGGATCATCCGCTTTACCTCTTCCGGGTCCGGTTTTGCCGGCGGATTTCCGTTTTCCAAATACTCCGTAATCTGCTTGAAAATCCAAGGATTGCCCTGTGCACCCCTTCCAATCATCACTCCGTCGCAGCCGGTGTGGCGTATCATCTCTATTGCTTTCTCGGGACTTGTGATATCCCCGTTTCCGATGACCGGAATTTTTACCGCATCTTTTACCGCCGCAATGATGTCCCAATCTGCCTCTCCGGAATAATATTGCTGTCTGGTGCGTCCGTGTACTGCCACCGCCGCCGCTCCTGCACTCTCTGCAATCTTGGCAATTTCTACCGCATTTACATTTTCATCATCAAAGCCCTTTCTTATCTTAACGGTAAGCGGCTTACGGATAGCCCTGGATACTTTATAAACAATTTCCTCTACCTTTTTGGGTTCCTTCATCAAGGCAGAACCTTCGCCGTTATTTACCACCTTGGGAACCGGACACCCCATATTGATATCCAATATCGCAAACGGTCTCTCTTCAATCTGTTTTGCCACTTCCGCCATCAAATCCGGTTCACTCCCGAATAATTGCAGGGATACCGGCATTTCCTCCGGTCTGATTTCCATCCATGCATCCGTGTTTTTCTCTTTGTAATGTATGGCTTTTGCGCTTACCATTTCCATACAGAGAAGCCCCGCTCCCTGTTCTTTGCAAAGCAGACGAAATGGCAGGTCGGTTACGCCTGCCATAGGTGCTAAAATCACATTATTGTCTAACGTTACATTTCCAATCTTGAGTTTGCCCATTTATTTTTTATCCTGTCCGAAATTTTTCTCGTAGATGATACGCAGACCATCCAGAGTCAATGAACTGTCATATATGTCAATACTGTCTGTCTCGTCAGAAATGGTTCTTCCCAGACCACCGGTTGCCACAACCTTAAGGTCTGCATAACCGGTCTCTTCTTTTACCTTCTTGATAATATATTCCGTCTGACCAATCTGACCATACATAAGTCCGGCCTGCATACTGCTGATGGTTTCCTGGGCCAGAATAGATTTCGGTTTCTTAATCTCAATTTTAGGCAGTTTAGCCGCCTTCTCCCAAAGTGCCTCTGCACTGATCCGGATGCCGGGGGCTGTGATTCCCGCCGAAAAGCTTCCGTCTGCCGTAACCAAATCATAAGTAGTCGCTGTGCCAAAATCCAAAACCAGCACCGGGCCACCATATTTTTCGTAAGCAGCCACTGCATCCACAATACGGTCCGCGCCGATTGCTTTCGGGTTTTCCGTTGTAATCTTAATACCGGTCTTTACACCTGAGCCCACTACCAGAGGCGAAGTTCCCAGATATCTTGTGATACCGCCGAGAAGGGAATGCATTACATCCGGTACTACGCTGGCAACAATACTTCCCTCAATGTCGTCCACGTTAACCCCTTTGGTCTGCAAAAGATTCATAAGCATAATGCCATACTCATCGGAGGTTCTCGGTGTCTTGGACATAATACGAAAGGTGGCTTTCAGTTCTTTTCCCTCATAAACGCCACAGGTTATGTTTGTATTTCCCACATCAATTACAAAAATCATATTCTGTCCCTCTCTATTCCTCTTCCAACAGATTTCCTACATCTTCGTGCTTGATAAATACCCGGTAGTATAAACTCAAAGACTCCAGCAGTTCCCGGCGTTTTCTTCTGATTTCACCCACAAGAAGGCCGCTTCCGACTTCATCATAATAGATATCATCTTCCTCTACATCCGTCTCCAATACCACGCTTCCGTCTTCTTCAAAAACAATTGTAAATATGCCGCCCACTTCTTCAGTAAAAAGAACACAGATAATGCGCAATTCGTCCTTAATCGAATCAGGTATCCCGTTAAAATCTTCATTAAAATAATATTTCTGTTCGTATGCATTTGCCCCGCAAAGCACCACTCTTGATTCGTCCATACTTTTTACCATCCCGTCTCTACCGCTTTAAACGTAGCCGTAAATTCCTCTGACAGAAACCTCACCGGCGTAAATACTTTGCACGTTTTCCAAATCGGGCTCACCGTCTTCGTTGCAGGGGGCCACAAGAAGTTCTCCTTCTTCATTTATCCCCAGTGCCAAGCCCTTGTATTCTCCTGTGGGTTCCAACACCTTCACTACTTGGTTGCGGTTTACCAGTCTGTCATTATATTTTTCTGAAATAATCCGCAAGTCACCTGCTTCGCAAAACCGCTCATACAAATCCTCAAACCGTGAAAGAATTGCATCCAGCAAATCCCCTTTGGAAATTTCTTTTCCGGTAATCATTTCAACGGACGTCGCTTTCCGGGCAATATCCTCCGCAAACTCCTGCCTCACAATATTGACGCCGACACCGATAATAACCTGATAACCGCCTTCCGCTATCAAATTCAATTCTGTCAATATTCCTACCACTTTTTTTCCGTCTGCCACAATATCATTAGGCCACTTAATCCCCAAACGGATACCGCAGTTTTCCTCTATGGCTTCCAAAACCGCCTGTGCCATGACCAAAGTCAACATGGAAGCTTTCTGCACGGGAAAATCCGGTTTTAAAAGCAGGGAAAAATAAAGATTTCCCTCTTTGGCGGATTCCCATATTCTCCCCCTGCGTCCTCTGCCCTTTGTCTGTCTGTTTGCAATAATCAGACTGCCGTGAGGGGCATCTTCTCCACCTAACCTCTTGGCTTCCAGATTCGTGGAATCTATGGAATTATATTGATAAACCTTTTGTCCAATCCACATATTTATAAAGTCGCTGCCATAACAGCTTTAATTGTATGCATACGGTTTTCTGCTTCGTCAAACACGATAGACTGGGCTGACTCAAATACTTCATCCGTCACTTCCATCTCAGCGATACCGAATTTCGCCTGAATCTTCTGTCCAATCTCCGTATTCAAATCATGGAATGCGGGCAAGCAATGCATAAATACCGCATTCGTTCCTGCGTTCTCCATGATTTTTGAATTTACCTGATAAGGATAAAGTTCACGGATTCTTTCTTCCCAAACTTCATCCGGTTCACCCATGGAAACCCACACATCCGTGTATACCACGTCAACGCCCTTGGTTCCTTCCATAGCATCCTCGGTAAGTGTTACACTTCCGCCTGTGGCTGCCGCAATCCGTTTGCATTCCTCCACCAGAGCTGCCTCCGGATAATATTTCTCTGTGGTACATGCCACAAAGTG
>CAYRLN010000164.1:0-4498 GCA_964425065.1 uncultured Lachnospiraceae bacterium
CTTTATTACCTATGAACAGAGCGGTTTGGACAGCGACATCGCCAATGAAATCAGCCGCGCCGCCATTTCGGAGCGTCTTGACTACTTTTCGGAGCATCCTGCTTATGCTGCCACCTTTTATTTTGAAAAATACCTTTCCCAATGGGTGGACGGAACCTATGCCTGCAGGCAGGCAGTCCTTGCGGATTTCGGCGGCAGGCATGCCTTTTTCACCGAATTATACGAGGGAAAATACGGGTTTGCTTTCATTGAATATTGTAATGCCTTACAAAATGTTGTATACCTGGGCGCCTTTCTGTTTTGTCTGGGTTCTTTCAGGAAAAAAAGCACCTTACCGGCAACAGATACCTCTGTGGAGGGACTTCCCGTTTATGTGGGACTCATAGCGGTATTGGGCGGTTTCTTGTTTCATATGCTCTGGGAAGCCAACTCACGGTATATTTTCCTGTACGGAATGTTGCTCCTTCCGTACGCCGCATGTGGTCTTGAATGGGCAGTGTCACTCCTTCGCCGGTTAAAATTTCCGGCAAAAAAAGAGTCCGAAAATAACGGATAATCTTAGCGCAACATAAAAAGACAGTTTCCAATCACCAATTTTGAAGTGATTGGAAGCTGTCCTTTTTTCTTTCTCTATTTCTGAAACTGAATGGAATGGAAGTTAAAATTACTTCCCGGTAAGAATACCACTTCCATATTGTAGCGTCCGGGCATAGGTTCCAGCGTAAAGTGCTGTTCCTCATAATCGGCAGACTTTGCAAATTCCACAATCTGCACCTGGGTTTCACCATCTTTGGTAAAGCGGATATGGATGGTATTTTTTGCCAAAGGCGTATGTCCGCAAATCACAACCTTGCCGGCGCCCTCTTCCCCAAAATCCATTTCTCCCAATTCCAGGGTTACATTATTGCCGATGTGTTCTACACCATTGTCTTTCCGTTCAAAACTGTCGCCATAAACCTTTTCCAAGTCCGATGCCTCTATCTTCGCATAGGCTTTCTTAATGGGTGCAAAAGAAAAACCTTTCATGTGGACTTTCTCAAAAAATACAAAGCTAAGAGAGGTTACGCCTTTCAATTTTCGCGGCAAGCGATAGGTCTCCGGCTGATACACATTCCAAATCGAAGGCTTTTGGTAAATCAAATCCGTAATCTTACCGCTTCCTTCCTCTCCCGGTATGCCTTCCCAGACCTCAATCCTGTGGGAAACACTGTCCAGGGCAAAAATCGGCAGTGTAATTTCATCTGAACCGAAGGAGCCAAAGTCAATATCCCTAAATCCCACCTTGGTTACTCCGTCCCTTGCAGATGCTACGCCTTTTTCATTTCCGTTGCTCACTTCGCCTTCACTGAAACTGTAAAGTCCGCCGGAAATAAAGTCATAAGGATTCAGGAAAGGTTTTCCCAGACCTTCCGCCACAAAGTCAAGTTGAGAAATCAGTTTTACCTTTCCGGTACCGTTGTCCGCCATACAGCGCAGATAAAATTCCCCATCTGCCTTGGCGGAGACATAAACCTTTCCGTCCCGTATCTCCACTTTTGCAATGGGAGAGGCAATGCCTGCCTTCGTGGTTACGCTCCACGTCAAGTCCTTGCAGGTGGCATTTTTCGGATAAATTTCCGCACGCACTTCCACTTCCCGTAAAAGGTTGTTTAGCGCCCTGCCTTTTTCACTGATAATCTCTATTTTTCTGATAAACACTTTACTTTGGCCCGGGCAGGCAGGTTCATTCCCTGCAAATGTCTCATCCCGGTCCCCGCTTCTATATTCTTCCTTCAAAGATAGCGGTTCCTCCGGTGCCACTGCCTCAAGCCTAAGGGACGCAGTCTCCAAGCCTTCTCCGGTTACCTTCACCGCAATCTCACCGGGCACATCCCCCGCTGCAATCACAGCCAAAAGTTTACCGGAAAAAAGTTTTCTCCGGGTTCCTTTATAACTGTCGTAATCCGTACTGTCGCCGTTGTCCAGACCCAAAAGTCTGCCTGCCCCGGACACGGATACATCTACATAGTCCACTGCGTTTTCTACCGGATATCCATCCTTGTCCACGGTGCCGATTGTGACAAAAATCAAATCTCTTCCGCCCACCTGCAAGGTTTCTTTGTCCGCCTGCAAAACAATCTTTGCAGAATCTCCAAAGGAGCATCTGCTTTCTTCCGCTATTTTTCTGCCGTTTTCGTCATAAGCCACAGCCATAATCTCTCCGGGCTCGTAGCAGATTTGCCAGTCTTGAATCAAGGTCTGCCCATTTACATGGTCAATTTCTCTGCTTCCCAATGACTTTTTGTTAAAGAAAAGTTCAACCTTGGGTGCATTACTGCAAACACGGACATCAATCCTCTGTCCGGGATTAAAATCCCAGTAGGGGAATACATGGACAAAAGGTTCTTTCCGGTAATCTGTCCATTCCGCTTTAAAAGTATAATAAGCATCCTTGGGAAATCCGGCTGTGTCAATCTGTCCAAAATAGGAATTCTTTGTATGATAGGGAGTCGGCTCGCCGATGTAATCGAATCCCGTCCAAATGAATTGACCCATGCTGTACTTTGCATCCCTGTCGCTTATAATGCATTTCTCAATACTCTTGGCCCCCCAACTGGTGGTGCTGTTTCCGAGTGCGGAGCATTGCTCGTCATCATCCGCCAGGATGGACTGTTCCAAAGGAAAATGATAGATTCCCCTGCTATGTACCACCGACGCGGTTTCGCTACCGTAAATCACCCAGTCAGGGTATTTTTCATGATGTGCCCCGTAATATTTTTCACCCTAGTTATAACCTGCCAGTTTCACAATATCCGCACATTTTTGGGTGTTTTCCCAGGGCATAAAGTTGGAACCGAAGGTTACCGGCGCATTGCCATGGAAATCATGTTCTTCCACCCATTTTTTCAGCATCCGTGTCAGTTCCTGTCCATGTTCATCGGCATGGGTATCATAAATCTCGTTTCCAATACTCCACATAATAAGGCTTGGATGATTTCTGTCGCGTCTTATCCAGCTTGCCACATCCTTTGCTGCCCAATCCTTAAAAAATCTTGCATAATCGTAAGGAGTCTTGGAGCGTTCCCACATATCAAAGGCTTCGGACACAATCAGCATACCCATTTCATCTGCCAGATTCATCAAATCCTTAGCCGGCATATTGTGGGACGTACGGATGGCATTTACTCCCATCCCCTTTAAAATCACCAGTTTCCTTCGCATGGCAACACTGTAATAAGCACTTCCCAGGCATCCCAAATCATGATGTTCACAGGACCCGTTCAATTTCACATGTCTTCCGTTCAGGAAAAAGCCCTCCTCACAGGAAAAGCCTATTGTACGGAATCCAAACGTGGAAACCTCCCTCTCCCCGTTTTCCAAAATCACTTCCATTTCGTAAAGATGGGGATGTTCGATATCCCAGATGAAAGGAGATGTAATCTGCATCTTTGCCTGCCCTGCAAGACCTTCCGCACGGCAGATTTCCTCCCCCTTATATTTCATCACAAATACAGATGGCATGGTTTTTGCCCCGCTGCCGCTCACTTCGGCGCTGACATTTACTTCCCAGTCCTCTCCCGAAACAGGCTTTGCGGAAACATACAGACTGTCTGTCACCACACAGGTTTCCTCTGCCACTTTCACAAACACATCCCGGTAAATTCCGGCTCCGCTGTACCATCTGCTGTTGGGGCTCCGGTGGTTTACCGCCACCAGAATTTCTTCTTCCCCGCCCTTTAAATAGGGCGTAATCTCCGCTTCAAAAGAAGAATAACCGTTTTTCCACTCCCATGCTTTGACACCGTTTACATACACTTCCGAATCCATGTAAACACCCTCAAAATAAAGAAAAACTCTTTTTCCTTCCACGGCACCGAAGTCCACTTTTTTGCGATACCAGCCACGGCTGTTCTCATATAAATTATTGGTATCAAAAATAAGCCAGTCATGAGGCAGCCGTACTGCCTCAAACCCGCTTTCTTTTTTTCGCATTTCCTCTATATCGGACTCCGGTCCTAATTTTAAAAATTCCCAACCTTGATTAAAACGCTGTTTCACTTACCCTTCCTCCTTACGGCCACACACCCTTACGGGGCTTGTTCACCGAAATCACTTTACTTCTCTCCAGATTAGACAAAAGAAGCAACCTTGCTTCCCCTTTCTTTTCCGGTTTCATCAGATAAAAGCAATAAGTATCGATCAGTTGGAATAAATTTGCTGTTCTTCCCTCAATCTTAAAGTTAGAGAATCCCATGGGAACATACTTCTCCCAAATGGCTTCCGGAGAAACATAGGTACTGTATTCCTGAATGGTGTAGATGGAATTTTTGTCACCGTATTCGCAATACCAGCCGGGTACCGGTATCTTTTTTCCCTCCGGTATCTTGCGGTTCTGCAATGCGATTCTCTCCTGCTTTGCAATTGTTCTGTAGTGCTCGCCCCGTCTTGGACAATTGGGCACGCAGCACGCATTTACAAGTATTTCCACCTTATCCTTTTGCTTAATCTGCGCCAATTC
>CAYRLN010000165.1:0-4437 GCA_964425065.1 uncultured Lachnospiraceae bacterium
GGATTCCATCGCCCGCATCACAGGCGAAAATTCCTTTTCTGCATTGAATATTATTTTGCCCGTGGGAATCTCTTTCTACACCTTCCAGTCTATCAGTTATGTGGTCGATGTATATCGCGGAAAATTGGACGGGAGAAAAAATTTCCTGCAAGTATCCTTATATATTTCCTTCTTCCCCCAACTCATGTCCGGTCCTGTTGTTAAGGCAAGCAAATTTTTGCCTCAACTGGATACCAATCCTGCTATCACGTGGAAAAATTTTGAGGAGGGCTGTCAGATTTTCCTCATGGGTGCCGTCAAGAAAGTTGTCATTGCAGACCGTCTTGCGGTTTGCGTAAATGCCGTTTACGATGCTCCCGCGGCATACAGCGGCCTATCCATATTAGGAGCCGTTATTTCTTATTCCATTCAAATTTATTGCGACTTTTCCGGCTACTCCGATATGGCAATCGGTGTGGCAAGAGTGCTGGGCTATGACCTTGGCAGAAACTTTAACCTGCCTTACCTCTCCAAGAATGTAACCGAATTTTGGAAACGCTGGCATATCAGCCTCTCCTCCTGGCTTCAGGAATACTTATATATCTCCCTGGGGGGAAACCGGAAAGGGAAAATTCGCACTTATGCAAACCTCATGCTCACCATGATTTTAGGCGGCTTATGGCACGGCGCAAGCTGGAATTTTATTCTCTGGGGCGCGCTTCACGGAGCTGCGCTGGTGGTGCACAAGCTGTTTATGGCTCGGAGAAAGAATAAACGTAGTACAAATGATAGCTCATTTTCTGACACTGCTGTCACATCAAGTTTTTTGTCAGGCGCCAAAACCCTGCTCAGCATTCTGGGAACCTATGCTTTTGTGAGCCTCTGCTGGATTTTCTTCCGCGCGGATTCCTTTGACACCGCTTGGCTCATTATCAGCAGAATGTTTACATTGGCAGAGGGCATTTCCTACACCTACATTTACACTGTAATTTTTGCCATCGCGCTTTTGGTCATTCACATCTACTGCTATTTTAAAACAAACAAAGAAGGAACCTATGTCCTCCTTGACCTAAATAAGTTCCTTCCTAAAGTTATCTTTATTTTAGCCGTTTTGCTGACTGCCGCTTTCGCATATCAGGGCAACGGTGCATTTATTTATTTTCAGTTTTAACCATTGCATTATGCTGTCAACGCAAAATACAAAAATACAATCACACCAAGCACGATTCGGTACCAACCAAATACCTTGAAATCGTGCTTTTTAATATAACCCATCAGGAATTTGATTACCACAACGGAAACCACAAAGGATACAATTACTCCGACTAACAAGATTGCGATTTCTGAGCCGCTCATACTCATGCCAAGTTCCAAATAATCCTTCAGTTCCAACAAACTTGCGCCCAACATCGCAGGGATGGCAAGAATGAAAGTAAATTCCGATGCGGCAGTTCTGGATACGCCAAGAATCAGGGCGCCAATAATAGTTGCACCGGAACGGCTTGTTCCCGGAAAAGCTGCTGCCAGAAGCTGGAACAGACCGATGTAAAGCGCCAACGTAAAAGTCATGTCTGCCAAATCATTATATTTAGGAGTCCTCTTTTTATTCCAGTTCTCCACCAAAATAAAAACAATACCAAATATAATCAGTGCCAAAGACACCCCTGTGCCGTTATAAAAATATTTATCACAAATATCATCAATACCAAGCACTGCGAAAATCACACCGGGAATACAGGCAACACCCACTTTGAAAAGGAGCATCCATGTATCCACCTTAAAAATACTCTTTCCCTCTGCCTTATTTGGTTTCTGGAAGGGCCAAATCTTATTCCAAAACAAGAGCACGGATGCCATAATAGCACCCAACTGAATCACCACTAAAAACAGATTCCAAAATTCCTTTGACACATCCATTTTTACGAATTCTTCCAACAGAATCAAATGTCCGGTACTGCTGACGGGAAGCCATTCTGTAATACCTTCCACAATACCAAACAAAATCGATTTTAAAATGTCTAACATAAATACCTCCATATGACACAGGTGTCATTATTCGTTTTCAAGGCCTGCTTCCAAATAATTTAAAAGCGCCTCATAATTTGCCTCCGCATCCTCATATCCTTCCTGATATAAAGCACGCAATTTGTCCGCATCTTTTTCAATACGTCCCACATCACTTGCTTTGGAGGGCCGGATTACAAACGCTTTTCCGCTTTCCTGCTGCCTCTCCATAAACTTCAATGTCTCATTATAATTTATATGTCGCTCCGCCATGAGTTCATACACTTTCGGATACTTTAAATAACGGACTTTTATGCCCGCCAGCATTGCCGGCGATGTAGGCTTACGGACATAACCCATTTCCTTTGTCATAATAACTATATTTTTCAGATTGCCGTCCAAAATGGATTTCTTTAAAGGAATCGCATCGGAAATACCACCGTCCAAATAAAGTTTATTTCCTATCTTCACGTTTCTGGAAACCATGGGCAAAGATGCCGAAGCGCGGATCATGTCAATATCCTTTTTCATATCGCGCAGGCGCAGATACTCCGTTCTCCCGGTCTCAATATTCGTCACCACAGAATACATTCTGCCCTGATACTTTTTAAATGTCTCATGATCATAAGGATGGAGATAATCGGGAATCAGGCGGTACGCCATATCCACATTGAACAAATCGCCGGTGGTAAGCAGACTTTCCACGCTACAATACTTTCTGGTATCCAAATAATCTACATTCACATCCAGCGCACGGCCGCGTTGCTTTGACACAAAACTACACATGTGACAAGCACCCGCCGACACACCGTAAATATTTGAAAATTCAATTCCTTTGTCCAAAAAGAAGTCCAGGACACCGGCAGTATAAACTCCTTTCATTCCCCCGCCTTCTAAAACAAGTCCAGCCTGATACATACACAACACCTCATTTATATATCTTTTATCGATTGGGATACTCTGTCTCCACAAATTTTCTAAGCGCTGCCAAGGAGCGTTTTACCTTTTCCGTATCGATACAATATGCCATACGGAAATAGCCGGGACATCCAAAGGAATCCGCCGGAACCAAAATAAGGTCATATTTCAGAGCTTTCTCGCAGAACACCTTTGCATCCTCCTCAAGTGCCTTGGGGAAAATGTAGAAAGTTCCGCGGGGTTTCACGCAAGTAAAGCCCAAATCCATCAGTTCATTGTAAATCAGATTCATGTTTGTCTCATAAACAGACAAATCCGCTGTCTTATCCAGCACCTCGGCAACAGCCAATTGGATAATGGAAGGAGGACAGTTATGTCCTGTTCCTCTGGAAATCTGTCCGCACATAACAACCATGGTTTCTGCCTCCTTGCAGGCAGGATTGATTGCCACATAACCAATTCTTTCCCCGGGAAGAGAAAGAGACTTGGAAAAGGAATAGCACATAATTGTGTTATCATAAAAAGCGGACACGCAGGGATTTTCCACACCGTCAAACACAATCTCGCGATAAGGTTCATCGGAGATGATGAAAATGTCATGTCCGTACTGCTTTGATTTTGCCGTCAACACATCTGCCAATTTCTGAATGGTCTCTTTGGAGTAAACAATACCGGAAGGATTGTTGGGGGTGTTAATCAGCACCGCCATGGTCTTTTCGCTAATCATTTCCTCAAAAGCCTCAAAGTTAATCTGAAAATCTGCCGTGTTAGGAGGCACAATTTTCAGCACCGCACCTGTCAGATTGACATAAGGATTATACTCCGGGAAAAAGGGCGCGAAAGTCAAAATCTCATCACCCGGCTCTGTCACCAGACGAAAAGCATGGGCAAGCGCACCTGCTGCGCCGGATGCCATAAAAATATGATTTGCAGTGTAGGGAATCCCAAATCTTTCTTTCAAAGATGCCGCAATCGCTTCCCTCACGGAAGGGATACCAAGGCTTGGGCTGTAGCCGTGAAGCTCCATGGGATTTTTATTCTGAAGCATGTGGATCATCACATCCGTAAATTCCCGGGGTACGGGCACAGACGGATTACCCAAACTGTAATCAAATACATTTTCATAACCAATCTCCGCGCCTCTTGCGGTTGCAAACTCAGACAACTGTCTGATAACGGATTTTCCCGACAACATGTCTTTATATTTCTGTACGATCATAATTCCTCTCATTCCGCCATCAAAGGCTTAATTTATTCAAATTCGTACGCCGCATACTCTGTCACTGTACTTCATCATATAATCATAACATAAACTAAGAACAGTTCAAACATTTTTTGTGATTTTCTTTATCGCTTGTCCACAAATTTAAAAAAAGCAGGAACTGTTCAAAAACAAAACAGTTCCCACTTTTTTATAAACTTTATAGACTATTTCGCACATTTCCTTTGAATGAGTTTTACTACTTCAACAATAGGAATGACGCATGCACCAAGTACGATTGCAATGAGGTATTCGCTAAACTCTACACTTGTAAG
>CAYRLN010000166.1:0-4425 GCA_964425065.1 uncultured Lachnospiraceae bacterium
ACCTGCTGCATAACATCCGGTCCGGGTGCGCCAAGAGTAAGTCTTTTTTCCACGCAGGTTTTGAGACTTACCGCGTCATAAATATCCGCCTCAAACTTTTCGCTGATTTCCTGAAGTTCTTTAAGTTCCAGTTTATCAATACTTGTCCCTTTGTCGATACAATAGAGAACCAGTCTGCCGATAATGCTGTGGGCATCGCGGAACGGAACCCCTTTGTTTACCAGATAATCTGCTGCATCTGTGGCATTGGTAAAGCCGTTCATGGCACTTCTTTCCATCACATCATTTCTAAACTTCATGGTCTGAATCATACCGGTGAACAGTGTAAGACAATTTTCCACCGTTTCCATAGCATCAAAAGCCACTTCTTTATCCTCCTGCATATCTTTATTGTATGCCAGGGGAATTCCCTTCATTGTGGTAAGCAGGGACATCAGTGCACCGTATACTCGGCCCGTCTTTCCTCTCACCAGCTCCGCAATATCGGGATTTTTCTTTTGAGGCATAATACTGCTTCCGGTGGAATAAGCATCATCGATTTCCACAAATTGATACTCATTTGAATTCCAAATAATAATCTCCTCCGAAAAACGGCTAAGATGCATCATAATAGTGGAAAGTGCGCCTAAAAACTCAATGAGATAATCCCTGTCGGATACCGAATCCATACTGTTCATGGTAGGTCCTTCAAATCCAAGCAGCGACGCCGTATAAGCTCTGTCCAAAGGATAGGTTGTTCCCGCCATTGCGCCTGCACCCAACGGACAATAATTCATACGGTAAAAAATATCTTTCAACCGGCTTCTGTCTCTTTTGAACATCTCGAAATAGGCCCCGAAATGATGCGCCAGTGTGGTGGGCTGTGCCTTCTGTAAGTGGGTAAATCCCGGCATATAAGTATGCACATTCTCCTCCATCACCTTCTGTATTGCCTCTAACAGTTTCTTTACCAGTGCATCCGTAAGTACAACTTTCTCCCTGGTATAGAGGCGCATATCAAGAGCCACCTGATCGTTTCTGCTTCTTCCCGTATGAAGTTTTTTGCCGGCATCGCCGATGCGGCTAATCAGCTCCGCCTCAACAAAACTGTGTATATCTTCTTTGGTCTCATCAATCGCCAACGTTCCACTGTTGACATCTTCCCGGATGGATGTCAGACCCTTTACAATGGCATCCTTTTCTTCCACGGCAAGTATCCCCTGCTTCTCCAACATTACCACATGGGCAATACTTCCTGTAATATCCTGTTCAAACAACTTTTTATCAAAGCCGATGGACGCATTGAAATCAAAAACCATTTGGTCGGTTTCCTTTGTGAAACGTCCGCCCCACAACTGTGCCATGATGCACCTCCAAATTTCTTCTTAATTAAATCTAAATTTATCTAATACTAGCATATTTTTCAATTTAGTGCAATACAGCGCAAAACTTTTGACCTATGAATTTTTTTCACATTTGCCATAACTTTTCATACAATAGGATATAAACTCAGGAAGGACGTAGAAATGTTTTGAATAAACCAATTTTATCCCTAAAAAATATTGGCTATTCTTACCATAGTTTGCAGGGACAGACCGCTGCCTTAAAGGACATATCCTTTCATATAAACGAAGGCGAGTTTGTGGCCATTGTAGGTCCCAGTGGTTGTGGAAAATCCACTCTGCTCTCTATTATCGCCGGTCTATTAAAACCCGAGGAAGGTACCATAACCTTTAATAATCCAAGCGGTGCCATTTCCTATCCCAAAATCGGTTATATGTTACAGCGCGATCATCTGTTTGAATGGCGCACAATATATCAGAATGCAATCCTTGGGTTGGAAATCGCCGGAACATTAACAGAAGAGAACAAAAACTATGTTTTGCAGTTAATGAAAGACTACGGACTATATAAATTCAAAGATAAAAAACCCAGTGAACTGTCGGGTGGGATGAAACAGCGTGCCGCTCTCATACGTACCCTGGCCATCTCTCCCCAGATTCTTCTTTTAGATGAGCCTTTCAGTGCGCTTGACTATCAGACCAGACTAAATGTTTCTGCCGATATATGCCACATCATCCGCAGCCAGAAAAAGACCGCACTCTTAATCACCCATGACTTGTCGGAAGCAATCTCGTTAGCAGACAGAGTTATTATCTTAAGCAAACGGCCCGCAACCACAAAAATGGAGCTTGATATCAAACTGACCATAGAGGGTGACAGTCCTTTAGCAGCAAGAAATGCCCCGGAATTCTCGTCCTATTTTAATCAATTATGGGAGGCATTGTCAGATGAAAAATGAAAATCATGAACTTACCAGACAAGAAGAATTTGTAAGAAATCATCGAAAATACCATCATCAGATTGCCGGTACCCGAATCACCATTTTCATTTTATTTATTGCCTTGTGGGAACTGGCCTCAGACCTTGGCTGGATAGACTCCTTCTTCTTTTCCAGTCCATCCCGCATTGTAAGGTGCTTTACGGAATTACTTTTTGAAAAAGAGTTATTGCTCCATATGGGAATCACCCTGTTAGAAACCGTTGCCAGTTTTGCTCTGGTTATCGGAATCGGTCTGGTGGTCGCCACGCTTCTATGGCATTCCCATAAAATATCTGAAATACTGGAACCCTACCTTGTCATCTTAAACAGTCTGCCCAAATCTGCCCTCGCCCCTCTTTTTATCGTGTGGCTGGGTACGGGAATTCCGACTATTATTGTAGCAGGCATTTCTGTGGCAGTATTCGGTTGCATCATCAGCCTGTATACCGGTTTCAAGCAGGTTGACGCAGAAAAAGTTACGTTGATTTACACACTTGGCGGCACTAAGCAAAATGCTTTTTTCAAAGTCGTCCTGCCCGGTTCTGTTCCAACCATATTAAGTACCATGAAAGTGAATATCGGTTTAGCCCTGGTGGGCGTTATCATCGGTGAATTTCTTGCCGCAAGGCGCGGACTTGGCTATCTGATTATTTACGGTTCCCAAACATTTCAGTTGGATATGGTTATCACATCAATTATTATCCTTTGCTGTTTTGCAATGGCACTGTACCAACTAATCCAGAAAACCGAACATTATTATAAGAAACACGTTTAATTCTTATTTGCGATTCCATGCAAAAACCGGACTCTTTCGAGCCCGGCTACATATCTTTTCTTCTACTGATTCTGATGTAATAAATCCATCTTCATTTCATAATACTTGGGAGACATATCAAGATAGTGCTTGTGCGGATTGTCAAAACGCTGTTCTTCCTTCCATATTTCATCCCTAAGCTGTTTTTCCACATATTCCTGAATTTCCGAAACTGTTTTTCTTTGTCCTATGTATTTTCCGTTTTCGAAAACAGGAACCTGCAATTTAACCGCTGTGCAATTCTTGAAGTGCCGGTTTTTCCAAGGCATTTCCGGGTCAACATAGCGATATTCTTCCGTCAAATCCACGGTTTCCCCTTTACAGGTTAACAATTCCGCCACCGCTAATCCGTTTTCATCATAAATACGGTACACTTCTTTTAGTCCCGGGTTTGTAATCTTCTCCACGGTTTCAGAGATTTTAATTTTCGGAACAATTTTTCCGTTCTCCACAACTGCCGCGATTTTATAAACACCGCCGAATACCGGATCGGATTTGGCGGTAATCAGTCTTTCGCCAACACCAAAGCTGTCAATGCACGCTCCCTGCTGAAGAAGGGAACTGATTGTATGTTCATCCAAACTGTTTGACACTACTATTTTGGCATCTGTAAATCCGGCTTCGTCAAGCATCTTTCTTGCCTCTTTCGAGAGATAAGCCAAGTCACCGCTATCCAATCTGATTCCGTAGGAGGTAAGCGGTATGTTTTTTTCCTTCATCTCACGAAAGATTTTAATTGCATTGGGCACTCCGGATTTCAGCACATCATAGGTATCTACCAGAAATGTACAGTTGTCCGGATATATTTCCGCATATTTGCGGAAAGCCACCTCTTCACTTTCAAAGCGCATAATCCAGCTGTGTGCCATGGTTCCAATGGCTTTCAGTCCCAGCATCTGCGCCGCAGACACGGTTGCTGTACCTTTGACGCCTCCAATCATGGCTGCCCGTGCTCCATAGGTGGCAGCATCAATTCCCTGCGCCCTTCTTCCTCCAAAATCTGCAATCGGTCTACCCTTAGCTGCCCGTACAATACGGTTTGCTTTTGTGGCAATCAGACACTGGTGATTGAAGATATTCAAAAGACCGGTTTCAATAAGCTGCGCATCTATTAATGGTGCAACAACTGTAATAACCGGTTCGTTGGGATACATAATGGTTCCTTCGGGAAACGCATAAATATCACCGCCAAACTTAAACTCTTTTAAATAAGCAAGGAATTCCTCATCAAAGGTTCCCCAGTTTCTTAAATATTCAATATCTTCCTCTTCAAAATGAATTCCTTCTATGTACTCCACAATCTGCTCTA
>CAYRLN010000167.1:0-4407 GCA_964425065.1 uncultured Lachnospiraceae bacterium
CCCGAATCCCTTAAAAAATAAGCATTTCCTCTGCATTCAACCTAAAATCGGCTAACCCCTTGAAAAATCAACGTTTTTACTAACTATAGTTTTTCATTTCCTACTAATTCACTAAGATATATTCGAAACCACATTCGATTTCACTCAAAAATAAGCATTTCAGCAACTTATACATTCAATCATCTTTCCACACTTCTGTGGAAACCTTGAAAAATCAAGGAAAATCAGACATATCTATGCTTAAATAACCACAATCCCACTTCACACAACACCCACACCGAACGCATCACAAAATCACCTTTAAATAGACCAAGAGCAGTAGTCTAATAATTATTAAAAACCTTGTAAACCATTGAAAAATCAATAGTTTAAACACCTTATAAAACATAACCTTCGAACTTACCGAAAATAAAAATCTGCTGTCTCCTTTAATTTAGGAAAACAGCAGTCTTTACTACATTAAATTTATATAAAGTTTTATTCAGATATATTATTTTCTTTTTTTATTAAGCCTTTCCTTTTGTCTTATAATATATTGTATCTCTTTGATTGATATATTTTTTCTATCTTCATCCGCTTCCACGACTTTATTAATTTCATCCCATTTAATTTTCATCAAAACCTTCTTCGTAAAAGGGTTAACCAACTCTTTATCTATAAATATATTTTTTCTTGGATGTGATATTACTGGAACGTGTTCATCAAAAACTATGTCGGACAATTTGTATTTTTTCAATATTTTAAATGAATTTCCGATTAAATTACAATTACCTGTTATACAAACTGTAATCGTCTGTTCTTGAAAATAAGTTGGTTTTTCAATAATATCTTTTAATATTTGTTTTGGAAATTTTGTTAAATCATATGAAAATCTATAATAATTTTCTAATACAATTCTTTCATCGTGCAAAGTAAATTCACTATTAATTAGTAATGGTTCTGTTTGTTTAATATATGAACAAGTAATTGAACATACAACATTATGTATACAATAAGAACTCTTATTCCCTATTAAAATTCCTAAAGTAATTTTATCTTTTGTTTCCCAACTAGTTCGATGTCTAATTACCAATTTATTTGGAAAAATTATTCTCGGTTCTCTATTAAGTATATATGCAAAAACATACCCCGTTAATACTGTTCCTGCTGAAACTTCAATCACATTTTGTATAAAACATATACATGCTACTTCAATGCTATTGATAACTGTAACCATGTTATCTTTGACAAATTTACTATATAAAAATTCTCTAAGACTAATTTCTGTATCCATTCGATAATTAAATAACAATACAGAAAACAATGTTACCTCAACTATATAGAAAATGGTATACATCAAAAATGTTTTAATAAGTTTTTTCCACATCTATTTACCCTCAATTATAATTAAAGTCTTATCGTCTAAACCTTTCGAATATTTTATTGCATCTTTTAAAGATATTGTATAAAGCACTTCTGCACTTAGGTCATTCATTACATCAACAAATCCATCGCTATATAAAAACACCTTATCTTCAGGCAAAAGCTTTATATATCCATATTCCACAAAATCTAACGCACGGATGTCTCCATTCAATACCCCATAAGAGTAGGGATGTTCCTTGTTATTGCATATTATATTTCTAATTTCGATACTACTAAATTGCCCCTTATTTTTTGTTATAAGTTCGGTTTGGCACCGAGTAAATGTTTGCTTCTGCTTATTAATTACACTACCACCGCAATCGCCTATATATGCATAGTACATTATATCTTCTTTTATTATCGTAATAACTCCAACAGTTCCTGGATAAAAATTATTTTCCCATCTTTGTTTATTGTTATAATCTTTTATTAATTTGTTACCATTATTAAACATATTATATAATAGTTTTTCTGGACATTCGGTATCACAATGTTCAATAAAATATTTATACGCTGCTTGAATAAAAATCTTTGAAACTTCAAACGAAGGACTTGGATTTGGATAAATACCATTTATCTTATCACGAGAAACACCATCCATTAGTATATATATGCCTCTATCATCATCACACAAATAAGCATCTTCATTAGGCTTATTTATTTGTTTACAATTAGTTAGCGATATCGATATACTTCTTTTTAATTTCATACTAATTATCTACCTTTCTTAACGACACGTTTTATATTTTTATAATAGCACACATAAAAGAAGAAAAGCCACACTCTTTTGAGTATAGCTTTCTCCCAATCAATCAAACATATTTAAGGTAATCACTCCCTAAATAACAAAATCATTATAACACCTAACGTGTTACTTTTCTATGTAAAAAATGTTAAATTTCTATACTGCTGCTTTTATGTATTCTTCCTTGCCTGATACCATACTCTTCTCATACACAAATTCATCTGGACTACCAAAGAATGTATCTCCACAATCCAAACAATCAGCATCCCATATACGAATATTTCCATCTATATCTTGGATAATCCATGTAGTTTCTTCCATTATAAAGAAATCATACATTGCTGATTCATCCGAAACAAAAGTACATCCTTTAATAACAAAGTCTATGCCTGTCTTATGTTTACCATCTGCAAGTTTATGACAGATAACTGGTCTAAGTAAATCATAATCAACTTCACATTCTACCAATTCACCATTGAGCATAATATACTGTCTCTCATTCGCTATGCTTAATTAAGCCAAAATGCTTTTTATTCTAGATCTAATAATATACGAACCGCTTTTTGCACCTCTGGATTTTTCATATATGCATGATATAACTTGTCTTTCAAGGTAAACTTTCTTGATTTGCTAGTTTCAACAAATAGTTCTTGTATATTTTGTATCCCATACAAATTACACATCGCGACGAAGTACATAACCTCTGGCTTTGATGATGAGTTTTCCCATCAGTATACTGTTTTTGTCGCAACTTCAATTCCTGTTTCTTGTTTAATGTAGTCCACAACCTCTTGAATGGAAATTTTCTTTTTTCTCCTAGCTGCTTTTAAAATAGGCATTACTTCTGCTATGTTTTTCATTGTATTTTCTCTTTTCTAGTTATTTTACTTCGTTGTTTCTATCCTATAAATTATTCATAAAAACATCTTCAACTGCATCGTTTTCTGCATACTTCTTAAATTTTCTTTTTATCCACCAATTTCGAATTCTGTCAAATACATCATAATAGAATTGATTAGATAAATAATTGTATTCACCATATATTAACTGCGAAATCGTATTGA
This sequence comes from uncultured Lachnospiraceae bacterium, assembly GCA_964425065.1. Taxonomy (GTDB): domain Bacteria; phylum Bacillota; class Clostridia; order Lachnospirales; family Lachnospiraceae; genus Acetatifactor. The sequence continues at coordinate 3,214 of CAYRLN010000167.1, forward strand.
ATGTCTTGTTTAGATATTCTTGGTCTTCTCGATCTAATTCATTACCGCTAAAAATTTCATGGTATATCATCATAAACTGCGTAATATATTCTCTTGTAATTTGTGGAGCATATACTTTTTGCTCTACTAACAATTGAACATACTGTTTTTGTATGTCTTCTGAAAAGTCCAAAAAATTGTATGCACCTGCCATATGGGTACTATCATATAGCTTAACAAATGGTATGTAGAAATTCGTCAATCGTTCTTTTTTTGTTTCCTGTTTGAGATTTATTTTATTATTTACAAGACCTACCATAAAACCTATAACTGCTGATACTAATGCAACTATAATTTTTGATATTGTATCTTCCATTTTACTTTCTCCTTCATCACTTTTTCCAATATCTGCCACATCTAATGGCTCCTCCAAAATACCTATTTCATTTTTAACTTTTTTTAATTCTTCAATCCTATATTCAACAAAATTCTTTTTCTCGTCTGAATTCAAATCAACATAAACTTCTGCCTTTAATATAAATTTCTCATAATAATCTATTCCTTGCAAATCGTTATACGAAATACTAACTTCTATTGATGGTATTTTTTCACGTTCATAATCTCCATTCGTACAAAATGCTAATACATAAAGTAATTTTCGATACTCTTCTGGTATAACTATTTCTATTCCTTCTTTAGTGTATATGTATGATTTGTCTACCGACCAACCTATATCATCCATATAGTATTTAAGCCTTATTGTTTCTCCAACATTTAATAAATAATTCGTAACTTTCAAATATTTATCTGTAAATTCTACCTCGTTATCATCATAATATTTACATATTTCTTCCATATACTCTTTCTCATTTCCACAAGAAAATGAAATTTCTATATTTGTGGCAGTACCTGACCCTATATTTTCCAACATAAGTGTCATTGGAATAATCTGCTCATCATCTACATCTTGTGCAATTATTAAATTAGAAACATCATATATTGAATAAACAGATTTTTCTACTTCTTGCGTATAATATGCTGGTCTAAATATAAAATATGGTTTATAGGCTTGATTTCTTTCTTCTCTCATAGAAAACACAGTAACACAAGTTGCTATTGAAGCTGCTACAGTAGAAAAACTTATTATCATATTCCAACATTTCTTTACATAAAACCATAATTTATCCTGAATTATTCATCGACATATAAAAATGT
>CAYRLN010000168.1:0-4018 GCA_964425065.1 uncultured Lachnospiraceae bacterium
TACTCTTTCCGGCAAATGCCACCTCCGGATGAATGTTATTGGGAAGTTTACTGGTAATTCCGCACACAGTCTCCAAATTTACATTTTTAATAACCATGTTCCTTACTCCTCTTCTTTCGCCAAAGCATGTCCTAATACTTCAGACATATTCTCTACAAAAACAATTTCAAGTCCTGACTTAATCTCTCTGGAAATCTCCTCTACATCTTTCCTGTTTTCCTTCGGGACAAGTACTTTTTTGATGCCTGCCGTCTTTGCCGCCAAAATTTTCTCTTTTAATCCACCGATTGGAAGTACTCTTCCGCGCAACGTAATCTCACCGGTCATGGCCACATTGGCATAGACAGGGATTCCGGTAATTGCGGAAACAATTGCCGTTGCCATGGTAATGCCGGCAGAAGGACCGTCCTTCGGCACAGCCCCCTCCGGAATATGTATGTGGAAATCATTTTTCTTAAACACATCCGCCGGAATTTTATATTCCCTGCTGATGGAACGGACAAAACTAATTCCGGTGAGAGCCGATTCTTTCATCACATCTCCCATTTGTCCGGTCAGTTCCAGTTCCCCTTTTCCGGGCATCATATTCACTTCAATCTGAAGGGTATCACCGCCCACACTGGTCCATGCCAACCCTCTTACAATACCTACCTCGTCATTGGCGTTTAGTCTGTCCGGTGTATATTTTACTTTTCCCAAATACTTTTCCAGGTTTTTGGAAGTTACCTTTATACTATCGACCTTCCCAGTCAAAATCTCTCTTGCCGCCTTCCGGCAGATTTCTCCGATTTTCCGTTCCAGTTCACGCACGCCGGCTTCTCTTGTATAGCCGTTGATAATTTGTTTCAGTGCCTGGTCGCTGATACTTAAGTAACCGTCCGACATACCGTTTTTGATAAACTGCTTGGGCATAAGATGCTCTTTTGCAATATGGAATTTCTCGTTTGCGGTATAACTGGTTACCTCAATTAATTCCATTCTGTCCAGCAAAGGTTTGGGAATGGCGGCAACCGAGTTTGCCGTGGCAATAAACAGCACCTCCGACAAATCGATGGGAATCTCAACATAATGGTCTCTGAACTTGGAATTCTGCTCGCTGTCAAGAACCTCCAAAAGTGCCGCTGAGGTATCTCCCTTATGGTCACTGCTCACTTTATCTATTTCGTCCAGAAGCATCAGCGGATTTTTTACCCCCGCCTGCTTTAATCCGTTCACGATACGTCCCGGCATGGCACCCACGTAGGTTTTACGGTGTCCGCGGATCTCCGCTTCATCGCGGACACCGCCAAGACAAATACGCACATACTTTTTATTCAAAGCCTCTGCCACGCTTCTGGCAATGGATGTTTTTCCTGTTCCGGGCGGGCCCACAAGACAGATTATGGGACTATCCCCTGCCTTCGTCAGTGTTCTCACTGCCAAAAACTCCAAAATACGCTCTTTTACCTGTTCCAGGCCATAATGCTGGTCTTCCAAAATCTTTTCCGCACGGATAATATCCGTATTGTCCTTGGATACCTTATCCCAGGGAAGTTCCAGCAGAGTTTCAATATAGGCCCTTTCCACTGCACTCTCGGAGCTGCTGGGAGAAAGGCTTTTAAATCTTGCAATCTCTTTGCGTATTTTTTCTTTTACTTCTTTTCCGGCTTTCAGTTTATCCACTGCCTCTGCGAATTGGTCGGCATCGGAAAAAGACTGGTCCTCCCCCAGTTCTTCACGGATAAACGCCATCTGCTCTCTGAGCAGGTATTCTTTCTGATGCTTATCCACCCTACTTTTGACTTTTTCGGTCAACTCACCTTTTACTTTGGCAATCTCGATTTCGTTCCCCAAAACATAGGACAACAAATCGTATCTCTTCTGCAATGTCTCTGCTTCCAAAATATCCTGTTTGCTCTCGTAACTGAGGGGAAGGCTCATGGTAATCTGGTCCATGAGAATTTCAAGTCCGGAAATATTTTGCAATCTGGACACCAGTGCCTTCCCCAGTTTGGGATTCATCTGGGTATAACTTTGAAACATTTCCTTTAACTTGCGAATCATGGCTTCTTCCGTGGTGTCGTCCAATTCCCCGTCGCATTTGGGTACTGTCTCCACTTCTGCCATCAAATAGTCTTCCGGCTCATTAGTGAAAGCCAAAAGACGTGCTCTGGATTCTCCTGCCACGAGAACCCTCACGATACCGTTTGGCAGTTTGCTTACCTGCTTTACAATTGTAATGGTGCCGACTTTGTAGACGCCGTCAATTCCCGGATTTTCTTCCTCCGGACTTTTTTGTGTCACCACAAATAAACGCTGATCGCTCACCATGGCCTGCTCTACCGCAAGCATTGATTTTTTCCGACTCAGATCAAAATGGATAATCATATCCGGAAAAATTGTGAGTCCTCTAAGGGCTACCGCCGGCATATCCATAACTGTCTGCTGTATGTTTTCCATGTCATCCTCCATTGTCGAAATTCCCCGATTTCCCTCTTACCACAAAACGCCGCACTTTGGCGTGACGGCGTTTTGCTTATAACATAAATCATTTTACTTTGCTTTTTTTAGTGCCGCTTCGCTGCGTATTGTCAGTGGCTTTTCCTTACCTTCCACAGATTCCTTCGTCAGTATTACTTTCTCGATTGTCTCATCAGAAGGAATTTCATACATCACATCCATCATAACGTTTTCCATGATAGATCTCAGTCCTCTGGCTCCGGTCTTTCTCTCAAGGGCCATCTCCGCGATTGCTCCCACAGCCGCCTCTTCCACTTCAAGGCTTACCCCATCCATGTCAAAAAGTCTCTGATATTGTTTTACCAAAGCATTCTTGGGCTCCTTCAGGATACGGACAAGTGCCTCCTTATCCAATCCTTCCAAAGTGACATTGATCGGCACACGGCCGATAAATTCAGGAATCAAACCGAATTTTACCAAATCCAGCGGAGTCACATCCTCCAAAATCTCCCCAATCTCCTTGGTGGATTTATCCACTATCTGGGCATTAAAACCAATGGCTTTTTTGTCCAATCTGGCTTCGATAATCTTATCCAGACCGTCAAAAGCACCACCGCAGATAAACAGAATGTTGGAAGTGTCAATCTGTATCAGCTCCTGGTGCGGATGTTTCCGTCCTCCCTGAGGCGGAACACTTGCAACGGTTCCTTCAATAATTTTAAGAAGTGCCTGCTGTACTCCTTCGCCGGATACGTCTCTGGTGATGGATACGTTTTCGCTCTTCTTTGTGATTTTATCAATTTCGTCAATATAGATAATGCCATACTGGGCACGCTCTACGTCATAATCCGCTGCCTGTAAAAGTTTCAGCAGAATATTCTCTACGTCCTCACCCACGTAACCTGCCTCGGTGAGGGTCGTGGCATCCGCAATGGCAAAAGGTACATTAATAATTTTTGCCAAAGTCTGTGCCAAATAGGTTTTACCGGAGCCGGTAGGTCCGATAAACATAATATTACTTTTCTGTAATTCCACGTCATCCGGACGTTTCGGCGCTGTCACTCTCTTATAATGATTGTAAACAGATACCGCCAGAACCTTTTTCGCTGCCTCCTGTCCGATTACATATTCGTCAAGGAATTCCTTGATTTCCACAGGTTTTAACAAGTTAATATCCGGTGCGGCATCGGAAACCACACCCACATCTTCAAATTCTTCTTCTAAAATATCTGTACAAATCTCAATACACTCGTCACAGATGTATACTCCTGCCGGACCTGCAATCAATTTGCGTACCTGATCCTGGCTCTTATTACAGAAGGAGCATCTCACATCTTTTCCGGGATTTTTTCCTGCCATTGTTTACACGTAAATCCTTTCCCTCTCACTTACTTATTTATCGCCGGAAGTCGGACGGAACGTAACCACCTTGTCAATCAGGCCGTATTCCATCGCCTCCTGGGCGCTCTTCCAATTGTCGCGCTCTGTATCTGCAGCGATAATCTCATAATCTTTTCCTGTATTCTCAGCCAGAATACGGTTCAATTTTTCCTTTGTGTACAAAATATGCTTTGCCGCA
>CAYRLN010000168.1:4028-4406 GCA_964425065.1 uncultured Lachnospiraceae bacterium
GAGTATCCTCTGCTTCAGGATGGCATTCTTCCCGTCGATGTTGCTGAGAAATGATCCGTTCATGAAAGTTTATTTTTTCCAGTTGTTCCAGTAGTATTCGATTTCTTCAAGAGTTTTTCCTGTATGTTCTGCCAAAATTGTGTTTAATTTTTCTCTGGTCTTTTTAATATGCTCAGCGTGAATTAAAATTTCGGTAGCCTGTCCCTGGGCACCGCCGAGAGGCTGGTGAATCATAATTTCCGCATTGGGAAGTGCCATCCGCTTTCCTTTTGTGCCGCCTGCAAGCAGGAATGCACCCATACTTGCTGCCATACCGATACAGATGGTGGAAACGTCACACTTGATATACTGCATGGTATCATAAATAGCCATGCCGGC
>CAYRLN010000169.1:0-4399 GCA_964425065.1 uncultured Lachnospiraceae bacterium
TGAAGAACGGCGAAAAGATTATCATTTCCAGGCAGTATGTGTTGGATTTGAAAAAGAAGTTGGAAATATAGGAGGTGTGTCATGAAAAGATTAAGCGAAGTGATAAAGTGGTTTTTATATATTACAACCGGTATTTTGATTGTTGTTTCTCTCAGTTATACCCTTGTAGGAGAAGAAAGTGTTCCCACCATAGCATTATGGTATATTTTACTGGCAGGTTTTCTGACTACCATAGTGACAGTAATACTTGTCCCGGGGGACGATGAAAAACCCCTTGTGGGCGGTTTGAAAATGTTACTGCATTATATTGCACTGTGTGTGGTCATGGTTATTTGCGGTACGATGTTTGGTTGGATGACGTTTTGCCTCGAAGGCGTTATCATGATGTGTGTGGATGTGGCACTGGTGTACGGTATCTGCTTATTTGCCTATTGTATCGTAGACAGAAAACAGGCAGATGCTATCAATAAAAAACTAAAAGAGAAGTACGGCGAAGAGGAATAATTTACAATCTATTTGTACGTTTTGTTGCTTTTGTTTCTACAATATGTTATTGTCAATGTATGTCGAAAGATATGTTGGAGGGAGAGGAGCAACTTGTATGAAAAAGCAGGATGTATATGAAAGACTGATAAAGATAATAAAAGTTTTTTTTATAGTCTCGGCTATTGCCATGTTTTTCTTTGTGGTTATCGGGGAGTTTGTTTATCCAAATGAGCAGGGAGAAAAATATGATAATTGCCGGGAATTTGTAGCCGATTGGCAACAGATATTGGATGACGGTAGCAGGGTTGCGGTAGAGATTCCGGGAAAAATAGAGGCTGAAAGAGGGGAAATTGCCACAATTGTGACCCGGATTCCTATGGAAATAAAGGCGGGAGAATGCCTTTTCTTCAGACCGGTCTGGCAGGACATAGCGGTTTATATTGATGGTGAGCAGCGGGCTTATTACAGTACAAAGGATACGAGGCCTTTTGGTACGAATAGTGCGTTCCGCTATATCAGTGTAAAACTTACGGAAGAGGATGCGGGAAAAGAACTGATTTATCAGTTTACGACGGATTCAAAATATGCAGGAGTGGTAAGAAGCATTCAAATAGGAGATGAGATAAGCTTTTGGGTGCAATTGGTGTTCGACTCCGGAGCAAGGACTATTATAGCACTTTCTCTTTTGGTACTCAGTTTGTTTTGTATTGCGGTTTGTCTGGTACTTAAATGGGTTTACAAGAAAATTTTACCCTTGTATTATTTGGCTTGGACAATTTTTCTCTGTGCGCTTTGGACGTTGTCGGAGGTGGAATTCAGACAGCTTCTTGTCAGTAACATGTCAGTTTTAACCAACTGTACCTACTGGACACTGATGCTGATTCCGATTACGATGCTGATTTATATTGACGAGGTGCAGGAGAGAAGATATAAAAAATTGTTTATCGGACCGATCTGTTATGCAACTTGTGTCGCCATAATCGGCACCATTTTACAGGTGTTTGATATTGTGCAGTTTGTACAACAGCTTCCCTTTGTACACGGCGGTATGATTGTGGCGATTGTATGCGTAATCGGAACAATCGTATGGGATGTGTTTGTGAAGAAAAATTATGACTATCTGGCGGTTGGCATTGGTATATTCGGTATGTTGCTTACCGGTGTCATAGAGATGATATTCTACTATCTGGGGGCAGAACTTTCCCTTGGTACGATATTAGTATTGGGATTGATGTTCCTGCTTATCATGGCGATTGTGAAGACAGGACAGGACTTGCTGAATTCGGAGCGGAAAAAACAACAGGCCATTATGGCGAGGGAAGCCCAGGCAAAATTCCTTGCCAATATGTCTCATGAAATCCGCACACCCATCAATGCGGTTATCGGCAGGAACGAAATGATACTGCGCGAAAGCGATAACGAAGCGGTTTCGGAATATGCCAATAACATCCAGAGCGCAAGCGCAATGCTGCTTGGATTGGTAAATGATATTCTGGATTTTTCCAAAATTGAGTCAGGACAATTGGAGTTACTCGAGGATACCTACAGTCTGGTACCTATGTTGCAGGATGAACTTTTACTTTTAAGTACCAGAATAATAGGAAAGCCGATAGAAATACATATTGACATTGATCCTTATATTCCTTCTAAATTGAAGGGGGATGAGCTGCGGCTGAAACAGATTCTTACCAATCTGCTTTCAAATGCGGTGAAATATACCCAGGAGGGCAGTGTTACCTTTAAGGCATTCTTTAAATGGATTGATGCGGACAACATAGAATTATGCTTTTCCGTAATTGATACCGGCGAAGGTATTAAACAGGAAAATTTGGATAGTGTGTTTGACAGCTTCAAGCGTTTCGAATTAAATAAGAACCGCAACATTGAAGGAACCGGATTGGGACTGAATATTGTAAAACAACTTGTGGATTTAATGCAGGGAACAATCACGGTGGAAAGTGAATACGGAAAAGGTTCCGACTTCACGGTTTGCATACCCCAGCAGATTATGGATAAACAGCCTATCGGCGATGTGAAGACGGCAATCAAAGAATCTAAAGTCAGTCAAAAAGTGGAGGAACAGATTGTGACCGCTCCTAAGGCAGAGGTTTTGGCTGTGGATGACAATGCCATGAATCTGGCTGTTATAAAGAATTTGCTAAAGCGCACACAGGTGAAACTGGATACTGCATCAAGTGGCAAAGAGGCCTTAGAGTGCACAAAGAATAAAAAATATGATCTTATTTTAATGGACCATATGATGCCGGAAATGGATGGTGTACAGGTGTTACATATGTTAAGAGCCGATCAATCCAATCCCAATCAAAGGGCAGTTGTGGTTGCACTGACTGCAAATGCGGTGGCGGGATGCCGGGAGACTTATTTGGAATACGGTTTCAACGATTATATGTCAAAACCCATTCAGGCACAGAAAATGGATGAATTGTTGGTAAAACATTTGCCGGGAGAAATGATTGTCCTGAAGGGAACCGCAGAGGCAAAGGTACCGTTGGAAGATATGCTTGTAATTGACCGGAAACTGGGACTTTCCTATTCTTTGGACTCTGAAGATGTTTACAGGGAAGTGTTGGGAGCCTTTTGCGACCAAAGTAATATTTATTTGCCACAGTTGGCGGAATGCTTTGCTAACCGGGACTGGGAGAGATATGGAATCATTACCCACGGAATCAAAGGAAATTCCCTGAATATCGGTGCTTCGGAGTTTTCGAAACTGTCATTGCAGCATGAGCGTGCAGCCAAAGACGGTGCCATAGAGTTTATATTGGAAAATTATGAGACTTATGTGGAAACTTTAAAGCAGTTGATTGAAAAAGTAGAGAAGGGATGATTAAGAGTTTTAATTAAAATGGGCAATCACCGGCTGAGATTGAAATATCTTAGCAAGAGTGATTGCCCTTTTTATGCGTTTCATGCGCAACATTAGTGCGATTCTCTATGGGTTTATTTCACAACAGAATACAAATTGGTATCATCACCGCTTATTTCTTTGCCCTTAGCTTCAAAAAGTTCACTGACGGTGACAAACTGGTATCCACGGTCAATGAGTTCCGGGATAATGGTTTTCAGTGCTTCCACAGTCGCACTGTTTCCGTAAAAATCGTGAAGAAGAATGATTGCACCGTCTTCCACCTGTTCCAAAGTTTTGGTCGCTCTCATTTCAGCAGTAACGCTTGCGTCCCAGTCATTGCATCCGTATCCACAGATGAAGGGCATATCAATCTGTTCGTACATAGTATTGTTAACAGCAATGTAAGGGGGACGGAAGAATTTAGTGGGTTCTCCTGTGATTTCTTCCACCTTATTAGACGTGTATTCGATTTCTGCCTTGATTTCTTCTGCGGTAAAGGACGGCATATTCTGATGGGTTTTGGAATGGTTGTTGATTTCGCAACCCATATCGTAAGCTCTTTTCATAACTTCGCCGCTTTTCTCGTTGATATTATCTCCAATTACGAAGAAGGAAGCACGCACACCATATTCTTCTAAAAGATTTAAAATCTGAACGGTAGTAGTAGTGTTGGGACCGTCGTCAAAGGTGATTGCCACCATGGGTTTTGTAGGGTCGATTTCATAATTCATTTTGCTTTCCTCCGCAGTCTCTGCCTCTGTTTCCGGTGTTTGTTCCGGCTCCGATTTGTCGGTAGAATCATTTCCGGTTTCTGCACTGCCGCAACTGCATAGTCCGAGGACAAGAGTCAGGGCAAGGGCTAATAAAGTTTTCCTTCTCATATGTAACTCCTTATGTTGTTTTATTCGCAAACCTATTAACATGATTATACAATATCCGGTGCAAGAATGAAATCTTCAATTCTTGCTCGTTTTTTTTGAATGTTGTCATATGTTGCTTTTGTATCAGAAGTTTAACAGAAGTTTAACAGAAGTTTAATTGAGA
>CAYRLN010000170.1:0-4384 GCA_964425065.1 uncultured Lachnospiraceae bacterium
AGTTTGAGGTCTACGCTGTCCTCCCACTCGCTCCTTGTCATGGAAAGTTCCTTCTCGTGACGCTCCGCCTGTTTCCACATATAAACCGCCATGCCACAGGTTATAATCACGTGGCAAACAGTGAACCAGTCATACCACTCCAATGGTTTCGCCATCTCCGGTATGACAACTTTTTCAATCTTGATAAACAAATCCACAAAGGTTACAAAAAATGTGCCTAATACCATGGACTTGGCCTGTTTGCGCATGTGACTGCTAAATTTCTTTGCGCGGTATTTTCTGGACTCTTCCTCATTATAAAGTTCATTAATGCCGCCTTCTTCATATTCTTTCGAAAAGTAATATGTCATACCCTCATCATGAGTAACCTCTTCCCAGCCAAGTTCGGTTGCCATATCCATGAATATTTCTTTATGCTGAATCTCTTCAAGGGTCGGTTTCTTCGGCAAATTAAAGCGGTCGATTTCATACATCATTTTCCTTGGTTCGCCCTTGCTGAATTTATAAATTACACCCAATGTAATGTTTTCTAAAAACCAGCCCTGCATTGCCATTTCTTCCAGCCATTTACATTCTTTCACATATCCACTTATCAGTTTGATTTTTGTCATCTTATCTTTGGCCATTATGCGCCCTCCCTCTCAAGAGTTCCTTTTCCATCCTTCAACTGATTTTCCAGTCTCTGCGTTTCTATCCGTAAAAGTTCCATTCCCACTTCCGTAAGCAGGTATGCTTTCTTACCGTCCTCCGTAGGCTCTATTTTAACAACACCATCCGCAGTCAACCTTCCTACCATCGTATACAAAGTTCCTGTACCAAGCTGAATTCTACCTTTCGTTAACTCACTGACAAACTGCATGATTGCATATCCATGTCTGGGAACGATGACTGACAAGAGTGTATAATACGTTGTTTCCGTCATTGGAATATATTTTTTCTGTAAAGCCTCATCCATGCGCCTTCTCCTTTCTTTCCCTTATACTTTTCTTTTTTGCCCTGCTATCCCTCATATGTTTGTTCTCGATATGTCGAGGCTCGATATGTCGTCTATGAACAGAATATAACATAAGGGCTGACGAACTGTCAACCCTTAACTAAAAAATCTTTGCTATTTTGCTATTACCGGCGCATTTCTCATTCAAACAGGAGTTGCAACACTTCCTCTGCTGACATTTCCTGCATTTTCTTTGCATCCGGCAACGTCTCTTCATTCCAGCGCATCACACTGACATCCGTAACATATTTCAGTCCTACTTCCCTATCCGGATATTTTCCCTGCCACTCAGGATAGTAGTCACTCATATACTTTTCCGCCAATATTACCGCTTGACTTTTCTCACCACTCTCCGAAACTGTTCCACAGATAGAAACACCGGGAGGACTGGCATGCATAAGCACTACGCTACCGTCTTCACACATCCCAAGGCAAATCCATACATGTCCTTTCATGCTGACAATGTCTCCGGCCAGAAATTCCGCCGGGTTTTCCAACAATTCTCCCCAGCCAAAACCGCTATATTCCGCCGCTGTCTCTGTGGACTTATACACATAACCTGTGTTTCCGCTCTCTTTCTCAAACAAATTGTATACTGCCCAGCCTACATAACCGGAACAATCCAACCCATTTAAAATCTCATATCGGTGTTCTTTATAGTTATAATTTTCATCCTGAAGCGTGGCAAACTCCGCCCACTGCGGATACACGCCGATGGTAACTGCCCCCGTTCCTGCGCCGGTATCTTCTTCATTCCAGCCGCCGCCCCAGATGTACATGGTATTCCCCACAGGTAAGAGAGCTGTCCGCAGAAAATCCACAAGAGTTTCTGAGGGTTCCTCTGCTATCGGTTCTGCTTCTTCAGAACTGTTTTGGGCAGTTTCCACGTTTTCCACGGGACTGTCCTGCTCCCTCTCAGGCAACACCGTTTCTTCTGTCTCATATAAAATTGAACCTTCTTCTATCGTCTGACCGGTTTCCATAACTGCTCCGTTTCCACACCCTGCCGTTAATACCATTCCTACGATACTTAACAAAAAAATATGTCTCTTATTCATCTTTTATCCTTTGTCTAATTTGCACGGTTACCCTTTCCGTCAAATTAGTCTTGCGGCATTTCCGTTCCGGCCGTTATGTTCTTTTTCCATCTTCCAATCTTATAGAAAAGGAAGGTCAATATTGCTCCCATTACCCAGGAAATCAACAGGGAAATCTGGATACACTCGAAACGTCCGTAAGGAAGTTCCGGTGTGGTGGTAGCCCATGAGATCAGGTATGCAATGGGTACACGAAGAACTACGGTAGTAATAAGAGAAATCCACATGGGAGTCACTGTATCACCCGCACCGCGCATAACACCCGACAAGCTTTGGGTAACTGCCATGGCAATATAACCCACTGCCAAAATGCTCATCATGTACATACTCTGTTCTACCAAAGCCTCTGTATCGGTAAAGATTTCCATCAGATTTCTGCCAAAGAGTAAAATAATTCCTGTAATCACTGTGGAACAGCCTACCGCCATCCAAGTACCTTGTTTTGCTCCCTTGACAACACGGTCTAATTTTCTCGCTCCCACATTTTGTCCCGTGTAAGTTGTCATTGCCATACCGAAGGAAAAATTCGGCATCATGGCAAATCCATCTACACGCATAACAATGCCGTTTGCGGTAACAAACTGCTCACCAAAACTGTTTGTCAAAGACTGTACAATAATCATGGCTGATGAGAAAATGGCCTGTGTCAAACCGGAAGGCAATCCCAATTTGACAATCTGTTTCACATACTCCTTGGATAACTTGAGTTGCTTTTTTCCCAAATCAAATACATTTCTCATCTTCATCAATTTAAAAAGACAACAGACGGAGGACACGGCCTGTGCAATTACAGTTGCCAGGGACACACCCGCAACGCCCATATTCAGTCCTGCCACAAACCAAACATCCAAAACAATATTAAGTACCGTGGCAATCAGCAAATAGACCAGCGCAGAAAAGGAGTCTCCCATTCCTCGCAAGATACCGCTTAAAATATTATAAAATGCCATACCGGCAATACCATACATCAAGATAACCAGATAGTCTGTGGCGTCATCAATAATAGCCTCAGGCGTCTTTAACAATTCCAGCAACGTGCGGATAAAAGGAGGTGCTGCAATCATCAGAACCAAGGACACAAGCGCCGTCAGAACAATACTCGTTCCGATGGTTGCCGAAAGTTCTTCTCTTGATTTTGCCCCAAAATACTGGGCAACCATAATACCAACGCCCGCTGAAATACCAACAAACAATACCAGCAGTAAGTTAAACAGCGGTCCGGCACTGGTTACCGCCCCAAGGGCATTATCGCCCACATAATGTCCTACCACAACACTATCCACCGTACTGTACAACTGCTGTGCGATGTTACCTATTAACATAGGAATGGAAAACATCACAATACTCTTCCATGGTTTTCCTACTGTCATATCCGTAGGTTCAAACAACTTCTTAACACTTACCATTCTTTTTCTTTACCTTTCGTAATACTGAGTCGTATTTTAACATTTTCCAATGCTTATTTCAACATAAAAGTACCGACAGAACATGACCACCTTAATCAGTTCTGTCGGTTTTCAGTTTAATATTCTTTTGAAAAACCCGCCAGCCCGAATGCCGCCGGCCCCCCATGGGTTGTGATAACCGCTTTTGCCTGTATCCACCGCAATTTATTGAAACCGCTTCCCCAAGCTGCATCTTCAATGGCATTACGGATTTCTTCCGGTAAACCTACCGTATAGACAAGCCACAATTCATCCTTTTTTAATTTATATTTCTCCGCATAATCTCTTATTAACTGACCTGCCACTTTTGCCATTTTTCCGTAATATTTTTTCGTGGCCTGCAGTTTCCCATTCAACACTTCAATACAGGGATGTATGCCGAAAATGCGCGCGCTCAGAAAAAATCCTTTTCCTACTTTTCCGCCTGCACGCAAAAAATCCAAGTTATTGGGGATAAAGCACATCTTTGTCACCGGCACCAGTTTTTCTACATATCGCATTACATCATAAACCGAAACATGCGGATTATCACGAACATACTTCGCTACTTCTATAACCAAAGCCAACTGCCCGATACAAACCTGTTTTGTATCCATGATATGTACATATTCCCGGCTTTCTGCCGCTTTTTGCGCATTATGGTAAGATTCCGAAATTGCGGACGAGTACGCCAAATATATAATATCCGCCTCGGGCTCCTTCCCATGTATCTCGTCAAACACTTTATTGAAGTCTTCCACCGTACATCCACTGGTTTTCGGAAGTTGACCGGTCTCATAGTAATAGTCTACTATTTTTTTACCGGAAAAGATCCGTCATCGTAAGACTTCTCTCCAAGCGTTACATGC
>CAYRLN010000171.1:0-4377 GCA_964425065.1 uncultured Lachnospiraceae bacterium
TGTCCTGGATATGTAAGAATTTCCTATTGTGTAGATGAAGAGATGATTAAAAGAAGTTTTGGTGCGTTTGAGAAACTTTATCAGAGTTATCACTAGGTATTTAGGTTGTCGCTTATGGTGAAAACCTTTTTATATGGGTAAAATATACAAAATGATTGTATGCATTTTTATGAAAATCGCACCTATAAGAAAATGGGTGATTTTGTTAAAATGCGTATAGTAAATTAAGGAAATTAAGGGGGACAAACAAAATGGTAAATTTACGAGAAAAGCCTTTTTATCTTGATGATGAAGGCGTGAAATGGGTAGAAGAGACAATCGCTTCTATGACAATTGACGAAAAGGTAGGACAGCTTTTTGTATTATTAAAACACAGCCCAGATATGGAAAAGGCGATGTATAACTTAAAGACATATCATCAGGGCGGTGTACGCTGGCAGGGTGGCGATTCCAATGCTGTATATGCACAGAACAGAGCGTATCAGGAAAATACACGTATTCCACTTCTTATCGCAGCAAACTGTGATAATGGTGGTGATGGTTGTATGCCTAACGGAACATTTGTTGCAACTGCGGCAGAAGCTGCTGCTGGTAAAGATCCTAAGACAGCATATGATATCGGCTATGTAGCTGGTCGTGAAGCATCTGCTGTAGGCGTTAACTGGATGTTCAACCCATGTGCAGATATTTTTATGAACTGGAGAAATACCATCGTTAATACAAGAGCATTTGGTGATCATGCAGATGAAGTTATTGAAAATGTGCGTGCTTACATCAATGGTCTTCACCAGAGTAATGTTGCTGCATGTTGTAAACACTTCCCAGGTGATGGTGTAGAAGAACGTGACCAGCATCTTGTACTTGGTGTAAATGACCTGTCTGTAGAAGAATGGGACAACTCCTTTAGAAAAGTATATCAGACTATGATTGACGAAGGTCTTGAAAGCATCATGGTAGGTCACATTGCCCTTCCAGAAATGAGCCGTAAGCTTCGTCCTGGCATCAAAGATGAAGATATTATGCCAGCAACGCTTGCTCCAGAATTATTAACAGACCTTTTGAGAAATGAGATGGGATTCAATGGTCTTGTAATTACAGACGCTTCTCATATGGCAGGTATTGCATGTATGGAAAAACGTGAAATCGCAGTTCCAAAGGCTATCGCAAGTGGTTGTGATATGTTCTTGTTTGCAAACGATATTGAAGAAGATATGGGATACATGAAGGCTGGTATCGAAAATGGTACTATCACTCCAGAAAGATTAGACGATGCACTTCATAGAATTTTAGGCCTGAAAGCAAGACTTAAACTTTACAAACCAGAAAACTGCCTCATTGATCCAGCTATCAAGGATGAAGTTGTAGGATGTGAAGAACATCTCCGTCTTGCAGAAGAAGCTGCTAAGAGATGTATCACACTTGTAAAAGATACAAAGAATTATCTTCCAATCAAACCAGAAGAAAAGAAACGTGCTCACCTCGTATTTATGTCTTCTACACCTACTACAGTAGCTTACAAGGGTGACCCTGTAAAACAGGTCGTAATCGAAGAATTGGAAGCAGCAGGATTTGAAGTAAATGTTCATCCAAACTTCCACGATTTGGAAGCTGAAAATGGTGCAAACTTTATGAATATGGTAAAAATGATGGATTGTGGCAAGATGGAAGACTTCCGCAATGCTAATGATGTAGTGTTCCTTGTACTCAACGTCAAAGGTTATGCACAGGAAAACGAAGTAAGACTTCGTTGGAGCTGCAATCACTCAAGCGAATTACCTTGGTACTTAACAGAAGTTCCAACAGTAGGTATCAGCTTGAATTATACAACTCACTTAATCGATGTTCCTCAGGTACATTGCTTTGTAAATGCTTATGGCAACACTAGAACATCTATCCGTGAAGCTATCGCTAAGATTACTGGTAAGAGTGAATTTACTGGTGTAGCTAGTGATACAGTATTC
Organism: uncultured Lachnospiraceae bacterium; assembly: GCA_964425065.1. GTDB lineage: Bacteria > Bacillota > Clostridia > Lachnospirales > Lachnospiraceae > Acetatifactor. Next base: position 1,962 of record CAYRLN010000171.1, read on the forward strand.
TGTGGTAAGTGGGACACAAGATTATAGTCTTGTAATTGGTTAAAATAAGATAAAGAAAAATTAGTTGCCTAGATGGTGGAGAATGATTTCATCGTCTAGGCAATTTTTTTTAAAACGAATAAACAATATAGAACAAAATTCTTTTAAATGTGTCGCTTTTGGAAGTGCTGTTACGTTATACTTAATGAAAGCGGAAACCGGAATCCAAATTCAAGACAAAGGAAGTGAAAATTTTGCAAAATGATTGGCTAGAGCGAATATATGAAGAACGTAAACAGGAGTTGTTTCGGTTTTTATATGTCATGTTGGGAGAAAAACAGGCTGCAGAAGATGCATTGCAAGAAACCTTTTTGAAGGCATATTTACATCGAAGTCGGTATATTGAAATGAAACAGGAAAAAGCGTGGCTTTTTCAAATTGCGAGAAATACCGCATACGATATGCTTAGAAAAAGACTCAGGGAATTTCCAATGGAAAAGGAAGAGATGGAGGATGTGTTGGAGCGAAACTCTGTACAGGAAGAGCTGTATGAGAAGCTAATCTATATGGAAATGATGGCTGAATTAAAAGAGATTGAGCGAGAGATTGTGTCATTAAAGATCATTGCAGGATTGACACACAAAGAGATTGCAAAGGTGCTTCGAATGACAACTGGAAGTGTAAAAAAACGATATGAAAGAGCACTTGCCAAACTGAAGGCAAAATACGAGGAGGCATAAAGATGGGAAATGAAAAAATAGAAAAAATGCTTTATGATGCCAAAGAAAAACTTCCAACGACAAATACAGAGTGGAGGATTTCGGATATGACAAAAGAGAGAGTAGAAAACAAAAAGTTTCGTATGAATAAGGCGGTAGCAGCTTGTATTGCCTGTGTACTATTTTTGGCGGTTGGAAGTGTAACGGTACTTGCAAATATGGAAATGAATATTGACCCAGGAGAATATGGACAGTGGCTAGATAAAAAGGATGTAAGAGATTGGCATAAGTGTCAGGTAGAGATGGAACAAAGGGGATTTGTACTTCCAGAGAGTTTTGGAGAATATCATTTTGATGCCTATGGCACATCTCTTGTAGTAAAACATGGCACGACATATGGCGAAGCATTTACGAATCATGTATATAATCCAATAAGCATACAATTTGATGACAATGATTGGGAGAATAAGGATGGTTATACCATAAATGTTTCCGTTGGTACGTTGGATGAAGATTATTGGAGGGGATATTTCGAGTATGAAAAAGTAGATGGTGTCTGGGTAGCAAAAGACGCAATAACTTTCTTTGAATACGAAGGTTTCACTATTTATGGTGCCTTATTTGAAGTTGAATCAAGAGAGTCGATGAGTTGGAAGTGGATTGATGAAAAAAATGGAGTTTGCTGGGTGGTATATGTTCCGATTAATTCTGGACTTGATAATGAATTAGATGATGTAGAAGTGGTAAAACAAATTATTGATTTGAATAAGTAATGATACTTGAAAATGCCTCGGTTTGAAAGAAAACCGAGGCATTGTATTATCTACAAAATGCGTTAATTTCTTCCTCTGTACCTAATCCAACTTTTTCGCCTTCGCCTTCAAGTTCTTTATGCAACTATGTGGCATTATTCAAGAAGAAAATTTTACAAATTGACAAATACCCCTAGGGGGTATACACTAAGTGTAGTGATATTTTAGAGTGAAGAATTTTGTATGAATAGGAAATAAATACAAAAGAAGGAAAGAAGGAAAGAGGGATTGATAATATGGAAGAGAATAGACAGGAAGAGCAAATGGCTACAATGTTATGTCCACATTGCGCCAAGCATAAGGAACGTTCTGAAAAAGAATACAAAGACTTAATCAATCGCTTATCTCGCATAGAAGGTCAGATTCGCGGCATAAAAGGTATGGTGGAAAATGATTGTTATTGTACGGATATTTTGGTACAAGTATCTGCGGTGACCTCTGCATTAAACAGCTTTAATAAAGTGCTTCTTGCAAATCATATTAAAACCTGTGTAGCACAGGATATTCGTGATGGAAAAGAGGAAACAGTAGATGAGTTGGTGACTACGTTACAAAAGTTGATGAAATAAAAGGATAGAATGAAATAGCATCAAACAGGTGAACGTAAAGAGTGAGAGCTAAGAAGTAGAAACGAGGAAACAATATGAAACAATATAATGTAACAGGCATGAGCTGTGCGGCATGTAGTGCGCGTGTAGAAAAAGCGGTAAATGCGGTGCCGGGAGTAACCTCCTGCTCGGTAAGTTTACTTACAAATTCTATGGGGGTAGAGGGAGATGTGCCGGAAAGTGAAATTATAAAAGCGGTAGAGGATGCTGGATATGGGGCATCGGTTAAGGGCAGCATTGGAAAGAGTAGAAAAAACGTCAATGCAAGTGGACAAGCCACTTCAAACGATTTGTCTGC
>CAYRLN010000172.1:0-4376 GCA_964425065.1 uncultured Lachnospiraceae bacterium
CTACTACATACCATTTTCTTTCGATTGTAGCAGGACTAGCCATAAATGTTTTCATGATTTTTCCTCCATTACAAATTGAAGTCCATTGGACTGTTTCGCTTGTCCCTATGTAATCCTAAACCGCAGATGTCCGGCCACAGTTTAAAACCCTTTCGGAACGGTATCTCTATGCGAACTCGTCTGTGTCGTCGGGGCTTTGACTTCACTTTAGAGTTGTCGCCACAGTGATATATTATATTATACTACTCCGAGCGTGTCAATATGTTTTTCCACAAAATAGTGGAAATTTTCCGGTTTTTTCCCACATCCGGATTCCGTGTCAATTCACAGTGTTTTCGCTGTTTTTTGTTTCATATTTTACCAACATAAGACCATGGGCGGGAGCCGTCGGTCCTGCTGCCTCACGGTCGCACTCTGCCAGTATTCCTGCCATATCCTCGGGACGTATTTTCCCTTTTCCCACTTCCATAAGTGTGCCAGCAATAATGCGCACCATATTATATAAGAAACCGTTACCGCGAACCCTGATTACGATGTCCGCACCCTGTTCTTCCACATCTACCCGGTAAATGGTACGGACTGTGCTTTCCACTACCGCCTTTATGGAGCAAAAACTTTTAAAGTCATGCTCTCCCACCAAAAAAGCCGCTGCCTCCCGCATGAGCGAAACATCCAATTCATGATAGGTAAAAAAGGAATAAAGTCTCTTGGTCGGTACCGGGAACTCCCCACGGGTAATACGATACTCATAGGTTTTCTCGCTGTCGCAGTGCCGGGGGTGAAAATCTGCTTCCACTTCTTCCGATTTCTGAATCCGGATATCCTCCGGCAATCTTTGGTTTAACGCGTAAGACACCTTTTCTGCCGGCATCCGGCTTTCCGTGTCAAATACCGCCACATTACAAAGGGCATGTACCCCTGCATCCGTGCGGCTGGCGCCAATCACCTTGATATCTTCCTTAAAAAGAGCACTTAAATGTTTATTTAATTCTCCCTCAATCGTTGGGGCACCCGGTTGCACCTGAAATCCGTGGTACGCAGTTCCATCATAGGCAACCGTCAGTTTGATTCTCTTTGTCATAACAATACTCTTCCTACCAGCACGCCTATCGCCAGATACGCCAGCATTACTAAATATGCCAGATAATCTCTCTTTTTGTATACAAGAGGTTTCATTTTGGTTCGTCCTTTGCCACCGCGATAGCATCTCGCTTCCATTGCCATGGCCAAATCATTGGCACGACGGAACGCGGAAATAAACAGCGGCACCAAAAGCGGCACCATGGCCTTTGCTTTCTTAAACAAATTTCCACTCTCAAAATCGGCGCCTCTGGCAATTTGCGCCTTCATAATTTTATCCGTTTCCTCTAATAAAATCGGAATAAAACGCAGTGCAATGGACATCATCATTGCCACTTCATGAACGGGCAACCGCAATAATTTAAGGGGGCCCATAAGTTTTTCCATTCCATCCGTCAAATTGTTCGGAGTGGTAGTCAGCGTCATTATGGAAGAACCGATAATGAGAAACACCAATCTGATTGCCAAAAATACTGCCGTACGTACACCTTCCTTGGTGATTGTAATCTTCCAAACCGTAAAAAGTGCCTCACCGGGCGTCAAAAACAAGTTGAACACCACCGTAAGAAGCAACAAAAACAGAATTGCTTTCATACCCTTTACCATAAATTTAAAGGGTACTTTTGAAGTTTTAATCACCAAAAACAAGAAAGCTGCCGCACACACATAGCCAAGCATGTTGTCATAGAGGAACAAGGATACGATAAATACAATCGTTCCTATAAGTTTTACTCTTGGGTCCAATTTATGAATCACGGACTCGGTCTGATAATATTGTCCTAGTGTAATATCTCTGAGCATGTTAAAACCTTGCCTTTCACGGGTTCCTGCCTCTTTCAGGTCAAGACCCTGGTTTACCTGCCAAGCGCCTTCAAAATGGCTTCTGTCGCCTCTGAAATAGTAGTTACATCTGTATCCACCTGAAAGCCCTCTTTTTCTAATTTATGCATAATATAAGTGACCTGGGGAGCCGCAAGACCTACTTCCTCCAGTTCCTTGTAATGTTTAAATACTTCGCGGGGTCCATCATCGTACATTACCTCACCCTGATTCATTACAATAATGCGCTCCACGTACTCTGCCACATCCTCCATACTGTGGGAAACCAAAAGAACCGTCATTCCGGTCTCCTTGTGCAGTTTGGAAATCTGGTCTAAAATTTCTTCCCTACCCTTGGGGTCCAGTCCTGCCGTCGGCTCATCCAAAATAAGCACATCCGGTTTCATCGCCAGAACACCGGCAATGGCCGCTCTCCTTTTCTGACCACCGGACAAATCAAAGGGGGACTGATAATAGTATTCCTCCGGGAATCCTACCTTGCGCAGTGCATCAAATGCCCGAAGTTCCACTTCTTTTTTGTTCAGGCCTAAATTTTTCGGTCCAAAACAAACATCCGTAAACACATCTGTTTCAAAAAGCTGATGTTCCGGATATTGGAACACCAGTCCAACCTTGCTACGGAGTTCTTTCAAATTGTAATCTTTATCATAAATATCCTGTCCGTTAAAGAACACCCCGCCGGAAGTGGCTTTCATAAGTCCGTTCAAATGTTGCACCAACGTGGACTTGCCGGAACCGGTATGCCCGATGATACCGATAAACTGCCCGTCAGGAATCACCAGATTTATATCTTTCAGCGCGTAAACCGGCATAGCGGTATCTTGGCCATATACATAATTTACATGATTTAATATAATAGGCATTTTGCTCCTCCTAGCCACGCGTTTTCACAAGTTCATTTACCAGTTCATCCTGGGTTAAAATGCCGTTTGGAAGCGCCACGCCCTTCTTTTGGAGTTCATATGCCAAAAGAGTAACCTGAGGCACATCCAATCTCAGTTCTTTCAATTTCTCCACCTGAGAAAAAATCTCCCTTGGGGTTCCTTCCATGGCGATTTTTCCCTGATCCATTACAAACACTCTGTCAGCATGAATAATTTCTTCCATGTAATGTGTGATGAGAATAACCGTTACACCCTCTACATCATTCAACCCGCGTGCCGCACGGATTACTTCCTTACGCCCGTTGGGGTCCAACATTGCCGTAGGTTCATCCAGAACAATACATTTGGGGTGCATCGCAAGCACGCCTGCAATAGAAACACGCTGCTTTTGTCCGCCGGAAAGTTTATTGGGCGAATACTTGCGGTACTCATACATACCCACTGCCTTTAAGCTTTCTTCCACACGTTCCCAGATTTCTTTTGAGGGTACACCCATATTTTCAGGGCCAAATCCTACATCTTCTTCCACAACCTGACCAATAATCTGGTTGTCGGGATTCTGGAATACCATGCCCGAAGTCTGTCTGATGTTCCAAAGTTCGTCATCATCCTTGGTATCCTTGCCATCCACCCAGATGGTTCCCTCTGTGGGATACAAAATGGCATTCATATGTTTTGCCAAGGTAGATTTTCCGGAACCGTTGTGACCCAAAATAGCAATAAAATCACCCTGCTTAATATCCAGCGTCACATCATCCACTGCACGGGTAATTCCTTCTACGTTGCCTTCCTCGTCCCGTCTGATATATTCAAATGCTAATTTGTCTGTCTTAATAATTCCCATATTTCCTCTTTCAAGCAAATTGCTGCAAATCACACTTTTATAAACCGCTAATATAATTTAGCATACTATCTTTAATTTTACTAGATTCCTTTGTGAAATACAACTTTTTTATAAAACCATACAACCTTTCTCAATAACCGCCACTCACCAATTTACAAAAGCAACGCAAGGTGCTATGCTTATCTATATCGTTATCATTTTAATCAAAAAGGAGATAGCCATGAACAAAGAAAAACTTTCAAAGACCATTTGCATCCTCATCATTATCATTCTTTTTTCCGCCGGTATCTCCCGTTGTGCCTCTGCTAACTCCATGACACTTAAGGAATACGCCGCACAGCAAAATGCTAACTAAACAAAGTATAACATAAATTAAACTACATGGAAATAAAATAAGAGGACCTTCCAAAGCCTGAAGCTTTCGGAATGTCCTCTTTAAATTTGTTTTTAAATCGATACGGGATTATACCAGCTCAAGAACAACTTCCATAGCTGCGTCACCTTTACGCTGACCGATTTTGATGATTCTTGTGTAACCACCCTTACGGTTCTCGTATTTAGGTCCGTACTCGTCGAACAGTTTTGCAACAAGGTCAACCTGCTTTGTGTTCTTTTTCTTGCCAGCGTTTTCTGCAGGAACTTCTGTTACAGGGTTAAGAACTTTCAGCATCTGACGTCTAGCGTGAAGTCTGCTGGGAAGGTCTTTTTTGATTTCTTTTTCAACTGTA
>CAYRLN010000173.1:0-4356 GCA_964425065.1 uncultured Lachnospiraceae bacterium
TTGTGGTGTCGGTGAGTGATACGGTCCGTGACAAAATAGTATCTGTATGGCGCAAAGTAGCCGGAGACCGGGGAATTATGCGGAAGATGAATGATGCAAGTTTTGCACAGGCGATTTCCATGGGACTTAGCAGCGGACTCCCGCTGGAAGAGACCATGGAACTGGCGGCGGAAGTACTTGCGGATGTACCGGAAGCAAAACAGCGCTGTATGGTGTGTAAAGAAGAATTGCAAAAAGGGATTCCCCTGATTGAAGCCCTGAAAAAATCAGAGGTTCTTCCTCTTTCCGCGTGCCGGTTGCTCAGTCTCGGTATGCAGAGCGGAAACGGTGACGTGGTTATGGCGGAAATAGCCCAGAAGCTTTCCGAGGAAGCGGATGTTGCCATGGAAAACAGGGTGTCAAAGGTGGAGCCCACAATGGTTCTGGTTACTTCCGTGTTGGTTGGTATTATTTTATTGCTGGTCATGATGCCCCTTATGAACATTATGGAGACAATTGGATAAGATTATGGGAAAGAAAATCAGAGAAATTTTGAAAACTGCATTGTTTCCGATTGTGGTGACCGGGGTTTTGATCATTTTTCTAAGCGCCCTTTCCAATCTGAATGCGGGAAGTGGGGATGAGGGCAAGAAACAACTGGAACAGGCAATTAAGCGTGGCGTGATTTCCTGCTATGCTACGGAGGGATTTTATCCCCCGAATTTGGAATATTTGGAAGAACACTATGGAATCCGGGTGGATGAAGAGCAGTATGTCGTGATTTACGAGGTATTTGCGGAGAATCTTATGCCGGATATAACGGTATTGGAAAAGAAACATGAAAAATAAGAACAATAAGTCATCGATTGAAGGATTATTAGTATTACTTATATTTGGTATTTTTGCCGTATGTATCATGATGGTTCTCCTCACAGGTGCCGGCGCTTATAAACGTCTGGTACAGCAGGGGCAGGATTCGTATGCAACGAGGACGGTGCCCCATTATCTGGCTACCAAAATCAGGCAGGCTGATGAATCCGGGGCGATTTCCGTAGGCGAATTTGGGGAAGCGGAAACGCTGGAGATTACGGAAACAATCGGGGAAAAACAATATGTTACCAGGATATATTGCTATGAGGGGTACATACGGGAACTGTTTTCCGCCAAAGAGGGTTCTTTTGAACCTACGGCGGGAGAACCTATTTTAGAGGCAGAGAAAATGGAATTATCTTTGGAAGACGGATGCCTCACGGTGGAAGTGACCGGAAAAAACGGTGTTGTCACCAGTCAGAAGTTGATGTTGCGAAGCACAGAGGGAGGAAACTGACATGAAGAGTAAATCACCTCTTGTGATGATAGAACAAATGGTTATGGTGCTGGTGTTTGCACTTGCGGCCACTCTGTGTGTCAAAATGTTTGTGCTGTCCGGAAATCTGGCAGATAAATATGAAGATATGGATCAGGCGGTTTTGGCAGCTCAGAATGTAGCGGAAGAGTGTAAGGCGGTGGGAATCACGCAATATCTTGCCGGCAGTGGGGCGGTACAGACAGGAGAGGATTCCTGGACGCTGTTTCTGGATGAAAATTGGAAGGAGTCGGACGAGAAAAATGCCGATTATTCTATATTAATTGATTGTAAGGAAGAAAACGGGTGGCTTTGGCAGGCTGACATAACGGTTTACTCTGCGACAGGGGAAGAACTTTTCAGCATACCGGTAGCGGCACAAGAGCAAACGGAGGTGGCGGATTATGAAAAAGACTAGTGCGCCGCCGGCAGTGGGCGGCAGTTCTTTGCTGGTAATATTTGCGGTATTATGCCTGACGGTATTTGCGCTGCTTGGCTTGTCAACGGTCCGGGCGGAGGGCCGTTTGTGTGAAGCATCGGCAGACGCCATAAAAGCCTATTATGAAGCGGACTGTGAAGCAGAGAAGATTCTTGCAAATTTGCGCCGGGGAATCGTACCTGAAGATGTGAGCAAAGAGGGAAATATTTATTCTTACGAGTGTGCCGTGTCAGATGTACAGAAACTGGTGGTGGAAATAGAAATGGAAAAAGGGGAGTACAAGGTACTCCGCTGGCAATTGGTTTCCACAACTTTGTGGCAGGAGGATGACGGACTGAAGCTATGGGATGGTAGTTCCTATTAAAAAGAGTTGGCGTTAATTATACGGAGGAAAAAAGATGGAAGTGTTGGAATATTTGAAAAAAGCGGTAGAGGATGAAGCTTCGGATATTTTTATCCTTGCCGGCAGTCCGGTGATTGAAAAGGTAGAAGGCCGGATTGTAAAAATGCAGTCGGAGATGCTTTTGCCGCAAAATACCAAAATATTGATTGGACAAATATATGAACTGGCAGGAAGAGCGACGGACCATTATGAGACAAAGGGAGATGATGATTTTTCCTTTGCGGTTCCGAAACTGGCCAGATTTCGTGTGAACGCATATCGCCAGAGGGGTTCCTGGGCGGCTGTCATAAGGGTGGTATCTTTTGCGATTCCGGACTGGAGAGAAATGAATATTCCGGAGGAAGTTATGAAACTGGCGGATGTGTCCAGTGGTATGATTTTGGTGACGGGAACCGCAGGCAGTGGAAAATCAACAACCCAGGCCTGTATCATTGACAAAATTAACAATACAAAAGAAGCACATATCGTTACCCTGGAGGACCCCATTGAATATCTGCATTCCCATAAAAAGAGTATTGTGAGCCAAAGAGAAATTTCCATTGACACGGAGGATTATCTTTCCGCGCTTCGGGCGTGTTTGCGTCAGGCTCCGGATGTGATTCTCATGGGAGAAATCAGAGACCCGGAAACAATCAGAACCGCCATGACGGCAGCGGAAACAGGTCATCTGGTTATTGCGACACTGCACACCAAGGGTGCTGTCAACACCATTGACCGTATTTTAGATTCTTTCCCCAGCACACAGCAGGGACAAATCCGGGTACAGCTCAGTATGGTGCTTCACACGGTTGTTTCCCAGCAACTTTTGCCCGATGTAAACGGGGAGTTGATTCCGGCATATGAGATTATGCACATGGACAACGCCATCCGTAACATGATCCGCGATAATAAAAATCATCAGATTAATAATGTAATATCGGCGGGCGGAGCAGCAGGAATGATTACCATGGACCAGTATTTGATGGATCTTTACCAGCAAAAGAAGATTAGCAGGCAAGCCCTGCTGGATTATTCGGATAATCAGGAACAGTTGGCACGCAGAATTATGTAGTTACAGGAGTTTTTGCCGGTACTCAAGGGGAGTTGCTCCCATCTGTGTCTTAAACAGGCGGATAAAGTGATTCGCGTTCTCTATGCCTACGGCGGCAGCAATTTCTCCCACGTGCATATCAGTGGAAACCAAAAGAAGACAGGCGTTTTGAATGCGAATCTTATTAAGGTACTTAATGGGGGACAGTTCATAGTATTTGGCGAAATCCCTGCACAGGCGGTACTTGTTTACCTTGTATTTAAGAGCCAGTTCATCCAGGGAAAAGTCGGAGCCGTAGTTTTTATCGAAGTCTTCTTTTACCGCCAATAAATAGGTGGGGACGGCAGGAGGTAAAACATCGGAGAGGGAAAAGGCTTCGGTCCACTCTGCAAACAGAGCGGTCAGAAGATTGTTGACCCATATTTCCTCGGCTAAGGATTTGCTTTGCTTTAACTGGATTAGACTGTGAATGGAATTTGTGACATCACTCGTCCTCTGGATAACAAAAGGCAGAGCGGCGGAACCGGTTACTTCTTTATAATAAGGAAGCGCGTTTCCGTGTATATAAAATACCCAGGCATCAAGGTCGCCCTCCGTGGCGCGGAAACGCAATTCATCATTACAGGAATTTAACAGCACACTTCCGAAAGGAAGAGGTGCTGTTTTTTTATCGGAATGCTCGCCCTGAACCAAAATGCTTCCTTTATGAATATACATTAACCGGTATAACCCGGGATATTCTCCCTGGGAAGGAAAGGTCACAACTTCGAAGGACGGACAGGTCAAATGCACTACATCTGCCAAGCCGATTAGTGCAGAATCACTATATGTGGTTATATTGTTTGAAAAATTAAGTAAATTCATGTTATTCTCCTAAGTTTCTTTTAACTACACTATAGCACAGCATTAAAAAATTAGGCTAAAAAACGCCGTGGCAAAGTTACCAAAAATGCCTAATAAAAATTGTGCAAATATACGAAATTGCCAAAAAGAGCAATAATATGTTAAAATAAGCAATAAAAGATGATGTATTGCGTAAAACAGGTAGTATAATTTAAGTACAAAATAACTTAAATAAAATATTTAATTAACTTAAAGATTTACTTAAAACTTCTGAATGGATTCATAAACAGATTGTTTTTGCAGAAAGGTGTCTCCGA
>CAYRLN010000174.1:0-329 GCA_964425065.1 uncultured Lachnospiraceae bacterium
AATGAGTATCCCGACATCCGTGGGCAGGTCCGTTTCTTCCAAACACAGCATGGAACCCTGGTGGTTACCGAGGTTTTTGGTCTGCCAAGAGAGTATATGGAATGTCAGGACGCCATTTTTGCCTACCACATTCACGAAGGAAGCGAATGTTCCGGAAACTGTATAGACCCATTTAGTCAGGCCATGTCCCATTATAATCCTGACATGTGCGATCACCCGTATCATGCCGGTGATCTTCCTCCTCTTTTCGGAAATGACGGCTACGCATTTTCAGTATTTTTAACAGATAAATTCTGCGCCCGCGAAATTATTGGAAGAACCCTTCTTAT
>CAYRLN010000174.1:339-4314 GCA_964425065.1 uncultured Lachnospiraceae bacterium
GTCAGGACAGCAATTATCAGATTACCGTGACACTGGTATACCGGGAAGAAGACTGGATCCTTGTCTCCACTATTCACAGTGCACCAGATGATTTCACTTCTCAGCCTTCGGGAAATTCCGGCGCCAGAATCGCCTGTGGTGTGATACAAAAAGCATAAAAATATCCCTCTTGCCTGACGTTCTTTCGTCAGGTTAAGAGGGATTTCTCGTCAAATCGTTGCTCTCCTTTAGATTGTGTCAACACCTTCAAATCGGAATCTCCGGCATCAGTTCCTCGTCCATCACCTTCAGAACCCTTTCCACTGTTTCCGGCTCCTCCGGTGTAAAACGGCCTTCCAATCTGCCAAGCACTGTTTCAAGATACTGATAGCTGATATTATAATAATCCAGATACTTCTGCGTTGCATATAAATGATACTCTCTTCTGTCCTCTGTCGACTGTACCTTTTCCAGATACCCTTTTTTCATCAGATTATTGACCTTGTATGCGGCATTTGGGGAAGAAAGATTAGCAATCTTCGCAAACTCATTCACAGTCGGTCCATTTGCTGCATAGATAATCTCCATACAAAATGTTTCCACCGTTGTCAATGAAGTCTCCCTATCCTGAATTTTCTCAAATACCTTCTGATAAAAATGTAATTTAAATTTTGAGTATACCCTGCTGAATTCATCACGAAGCATGTCTAATCTTTAACCTCCAATACCCTTCGGTAAAGAAAAGTATATCAGCTTTCTTTGTCGATTGCAAAGGTAAGTTCTGCAGAAACAGCTACTTTTCCATTAACTTTAGCAACTGCTTTGCCGATTCCCACAGGTCCTTTTCTGCTGATGATTTCACACTCTAATTCCAGCACGTCTCCAGGAATGACCTGCTGTTTAAAACGTGCATTTTTGATACCGCCAAACAGCACGATTTTCCCTTTATTTTCTTCCTCTGTCAGGATTGCCACTGCGCCGACCTGTGCCAAAGCTTCTATAATTAATACTCCCGGCATGACAGCTTTTTGTGGAAAATGTCCCAGAAAGTGCATTTCGTTGGCTGATACACACTTGATTCCCTTTGCAGACTGGCCCGGTTCACATTCTAAAATGCGGTCTACCAGTAAAAACGGATATCTGTGTGGTAAAATCTCCTGAATCTGATTTGAATTAAGTTCCATAATTACCTCTTTCTATCTTTGACAAGCATGTTACTGCATATATTTTTTGAATACAACTGTCGCATTGTGACCGCCAAATCCAAGAGAGTTGGACATCGCGTAATTTACCGCCACGTATCTTCCTTCATTTGCTACGATATCCAGGTCGCAGTTTTCATCCGGCACCTGATAATTAATCGTTGCAGGTACGAAATCATTCTGCACGCTTAATACCGTAATGATTCCTTCCACTGCACCACTGGCACCAAGCAAATGTCCTGTCATGGATTTTGTCGAACTCATCATCACATTACCTGCATGTTCTCCAAGTGCAAGTTTTACTGCTTTTGTTTCACCTTTATCGTTTAATGGGGTGGATGTTCCATGTGCATTGATATAATCAATATTTTCCGGGATGATACCTGCATCAGCAATTGCCATCTGCATACATTTTGCCGCCATACTGCCGTCTTCCAGCGGAGCTGTAATGTGGTGTGCATCACAGTTTGCGCCATACCCTGCCACTTCACAGTAAATCTTTCCACCACGTTTCACTGCATGTTCGTATTCCTCTAAAATAAGAATTCCAGCACCTTCACCCATGACAAAACCGCTTCGCTCTTTATCAAATGGAATGGATGCACGCTTCGGGTCTGCTGCCTGAGACAATGCTTTTAAAGATGTAAATCCACCAATTCCAATCGGTGTAATACTCGCTTCACTGCCACCGCAGATCATCACGTCCGCATAACCGTCGCGGATCTGACGGAATGCATCGCCGATGGCATTGGTACCGCTGGCGCATGCTGTCACCGGACAGGTACACATACCGTGGAATCCATAGGCAATGGCAATATTTCCTGCCGCCATATTTGAAATGACCATTGGAATGAAATGTGGAGAGACTCTGTCATAGCCTTTTTCCATTCCTTTTTTTTCTTCTGCTTCTATGGTTCCAAGTCCGCCAATACCAGTGGAAACAATAACGCCGCATCGGCTCGTATCAACCGCTTCCAGATTAATGGCTGCATCCTGCATTGCCTCTTTGGCTGCTATCATTGCAAACTGCGTATAACGATCCATTTTGCGGACTTCCCTTTTATCCAGCATTTCTTCCGGCACATAGTTTTTGACTTCACCTGCCAGTGTGACCTTACGATCTGTCGTATCAAATAATGTAATTTCATCAATCCCGCATTTTCCAGCCTTTACAGCCTCCCACATCTGTGGAACTGTATTTCCGATTGGTGTGATTGCTCCCAAACCAGTTACAACAACTCTTCTCATTAGATTGCCCTCCCGCCATCTACACAAATGACCTGACCAGTGATGTATCTGCCATCATCTCCTGCAAGAAATGCAATTGCTCCTGCAATGTCCTCCGGTTTTCCCATTTCACCTAACGGAATTGCCGATTTCATTGCATCCTTTGCATTCTCGCTCATCACTGCTGTCATGTCCGTTTCAATCATTCCCGGTGCGATTGCATTGACAGTAACTTTTCTGGATGAAAGTTCCCGCGCCAGAGATTTTGTCATGCCAATCACTCCGGCTTTACTTGCTGCATAATTTACCTGACCTGCATTTCCCATGACACCAACAACACTGCTGATATTGATGATGCGGCCGCTTCGCTGTTTCATCATCTGTTTTGAAACAGCTCTCATCATATAAAATGCACCTTTTAAATTTGTATCAATCACCTGGTCGAACTGCTCATCGCTCATGCGGATGATCAGACTATCTCTTGTAATTCCTGCGTTATTTACAAGAACATCAATGCGTCCACAAAATTCCAGTGTCTGTTCCACCAGTTTTTCACAATTTTCCGATTTACTTACATCTGCCTGCACAGCCAGCACCTTTGCTCCTTCTGCTTCGCAGAGTGCTTTTGTTTCCTCTGCTGCATCCACGCCTGAATTGTAAGTAAATACAATGTCCATGCCCATTTTTGCAAGTCTTACTGCCGCTGCACGTCCAATGCCACGGCTTGCACCTGTTACGATTGCTGCTTTTCTTTCACTCATGAGAAAATATCCTCCTTTTTTGAAATCAGGGTCTTTAAATCTTCTGCTGTATCGATTGCATAAGTTGTCACTTTTTTATCCATTGCTTTTGCTGTTTTCTTTACAAAACCACTCAGCGCATTGCCCGGACCGATTTCAATAAATGTATCTGCACCGGCTTCCAAAAAACTTCTGATCTCTGATTCAAACTGTACACTGCTCTGAATCTGGGTTTCTAAAAGTTCTTTTAAATCTTCTGCTGGTTCATAGAAGTTTCCTGTCACATTCAGCGCCACAGTAAACTGCGGTTCTTCAAAAGAAATGTCTTCTAAGAATGCGCGCAGTTTCTTTCCTGCAGGTTCCATATATTTTGTATGGAATGGACCGCCTGTATTTAAGCGAATGCATCGTTTTGCGCCTTTTTCTTTTAAAAGAGTTTCGGCTGCTGCTACTGCCGGTTCATCACCGCAGATTACATACTGTCCCGGGCAGTTATAATTCACAAGTTTGACAAAGCCTGACGGTTTGCACTGGGCACAGGCTTCTTCGATCACTGCCGCCTCCATGCCAAGGACTGCGCTCATGCTGCAGGCCTTTCCTTCCGCTGCAAGCGCCATCTGCGCACCACGAAATTCCGTGATTTTCACATAATCATTGGCATTAAATACTCCTGCTGTATGTAGTGCACCATATTCACCAAGGCTTAAGCCGCAGGCGCCATCAGGACTTATCCCTTCTTCTTTTAAGACTGCCGTTACGCCGGCTGCAAAAGCAGCCATGCATGGCTGTGTATATTCTGTGCGGGAAAGAGTGGCAAGTTCTCCTTC
>CAYRLN010000175.1:0-4308 GCA_964425065.1 uncultured Lachnospiraceae bacterium
CACTCTTGGATGTGATGAAGAAGCAGTGGTTTTAACAGCTGCATTAAAGGAAGATTTAAACGCGGACTCTTTAGATGCTGTAGAACTTAGCATGGCTCTGGAAGAAAAATTCGGTTTAACAATCGGAGATGAAGATTTAATGGCTTTTGTAACAGTGAAAGATGTTGTAGATTACATCGACAAAAATCTTGCATAAGAGAGAGTAAATATGAATATTCAGGATATTTATCAGTTAATGGAGCGCTTTGAAGGATCTTCCATGACAGAACTGAATCTGGAAATGGAAGGCACGAAGGTGGTGCTCAAAAGAGGTGGAGAGCCGATGCTGGTTCAACCGGTGTCTGTAGCTCACGCAAATGAAGTTACTGAGAAAATGGATGCAGAGAAAGCTTTAAAAGCGAATTCAGAAGTTTTAGGAACTGCTGTGGAAGCTCCACTAGTTGGAACCTTCTATGCTGCTCCATCTCCAGAGGAAGCTCCATTTGTGAGCGTTGGAAGCAAGGTAAAAAAAGGAGATGTGGTAGGTATTATCGAAGCAATGAAGCTGATGAATGAAATCATAGCTCCTTGTGATGGAACCATTGAAGCGATTGAAGTGGAAAATGGGCAGATGGTGGAATTTCATCAGGTGCTGATGAGAATTAATCAGGTGAGAAATCATGTTTAAAAGAATTTTGATCGCCAATCGAGGTGAAATTGCTCTGCGTATTATCCGGTGCTGCAGAGAAATGGGAATTGAAACAGTGGCGGTTTATTCTACAGCAGACAAAGATACTCTTCCGGTCATGCTGGCAACTCACAGTGTCTGCATCGGACCGCCAAAGGCATCGGAGAGCTATTTAAAGGAAGATACCATTCTTGCTACCGCAATTAAAACAGGTTGTGATGCAATTCATCCGGGCTATGGATTTTTGTCTGAAAATGCCCGTTTTGCAAAGAAATGTGAAGAAAACGGTATCACATTTATCGGACCATCAGGTGACATGATTGAAAAGATGGGTGATAAACAGACCGCTCGTCAGATGATGATCAAATGCGGGGTTCCGGTAGTTCCGGGAAGTGATGGGCTGATTGAAACACTGGAAGAAGCGAAAGAAGCTGCCGAAAAAATCGGCTATCCGGTGCTCATCAAAGCATCCGCAGGCGGCGGTGGAAAGGGAATGCGTAAAGTATTCGCCCCGGAAGAGCTTGCCAATGCATTTGCGACTGCAAAGGAAGAGGCGAGAGCTGCCTTTGCAAATGATGATATGTATATGGAAAAGCTCATCTTAAATCCACACCACATTGAATTTCAGATTCTGGGTGACAAGCATGGGAACCTTATTTATCTTGGGGAGCGTGACTGTTCCATTCAGAGAAGAAATCAGAAGCTTTTGGAGGAATCTCCAGCGTGGGTGTTATCAGAGGATTTAAGAAAACAGATGGGGGAAGCCGCGGTAAAGGCTGCAAAGGCTGCGAACTATTACAGTGCGGGAACCGTGGAATTTGTACTCGATCGTGAAAACCATTTCTATTTCATTGAAATGAATACGAGAATTCAGGTGGAGCATCCGGTAACGGAGATGCTGACAAGTGTAGATCTTTTAAAAGAGCAGATTAAGATCGCAGCAGGAAGGACGCTGGAATTAAAGCAGGAAGATGTGAAGGTGGAAGGCCACGCAATTGAGTGCCGTATCAATGCAGAGGCGGCAGGAAAGATTGGGCAGCTGCATTTTCCGGGAGGCTATGGCGTGCGAGTTGACAGCCATTTATATGGAGGCTGCGAGGTGAGTCCGTATTATGATTCTATGGTGGCAAAGGTCATTGTGAAGGGTAAGACCCGCCTGGAAGCAATCAAGAGACTTCGAAGAGCTCTGGAGGAACTGATCATTGAAGATTTAAAGACCAATGCAGAGTTTATGAATCTTTTGACTTATCATCCGGAATTTATTCGTGGAAGCTACAACACTTCCTTCTGGGAGAAAAACAGCGAAACTATTCTAAAATGGTATGAGGAGGGATTTGATGGCTCTGTTGAATGACATCTTTTATAAAAGAAGAAAAAGTCTGAATCATCTGCTGGATATCAGAAAACCCTCCCGCGTGCAGGCAAAGATCAGCTGTCCTCACTGTAAAGAGGAAGTGTATGCCAGTGAGGTGAAGGAAAATCATAAGATTTGTCCAAAGTGCAGATTTTATTTTCCGATGACACCGGAAGAGAGAATCTTAAGCCTTGCAGATACGAAAACATTTCGCGAGCAGGATAAGAAGCTTCGCAGTGTAAATCCGTTAGATTTTCCGGAATATGAGGAAAAATTAACAGAGGGTGAAGAACGTACCGGTCACACAGATGCAGTAATGACCGGAACCATGAAGTTAAATGGAATCGAAACTGCCATTGCTGTGATGGACAGCCGATTTATGATGGGCAGCATGGGAACTGTAGTGGGTGAAAAAATCACACGAATCACAGAATATGCAGGAAAGAAAAAAATACCGCTTATTATCTTTTCAGCCAGCGGCGGAGCCAGAATGCAGGAGGGCTTATTTTCCTTAATGCAGATGGCGAAAACCTCTGCGGCAGTGGAAAAGTTTAAAAATGATGGCGGCTTGTTCATCTCGGTCCTGACAAATCCAACGACTGGTGGTGTCAGCGCAAGCTTTGCCAATTTGGGAGACATTATCATCGCGGAGCCGAAAGCACTCATTTGTTTTGCAGGACCTCGCGTGACCCTGCAGACCATTGGACAGAAATTACCAAAGGGCTTTCAGAGAGCAGAGTTTTTGCTGGAGCATGGAATGATAGATATGGTGACAGAGCGTAAGGATTTAAAAGACGTTTTGTACAAGATTTTAAAAATGCACAGCCAGGCAGGAGGAAAACATGCAACAAAATAGAACTGCATACGAGCGTGTATTATTGGCAAGAAAAAAAGAGCGGGCAGGCATTGTGGATTATATCGATGCACTGTTTGAGGATTTTATTGAATTAAAGGGAGACCGTCTTGGAAAAGAGGATGGAAGCATCGTGGGTGGAATCGCAATGTTCCACGGCATTCCAATCACGGTCATTGGACATAGAAAAGGTAAGACAACAGAGGAAAACATCAAATGCAATTTCGGAATGACTTCTCCGGAAGGCTACCGAAAAGCTCTGCGCCTGATGAAGCAGGCAGAAAAGTTTAAACGGCCGGTCATTACATTGATCGATACGCCAGGGGCATATCCAGGGCTTGAAGCGGAAAGTAATGGTCAGAGCACTGCCATAGCAGAAAGTATTGCGGCGATGAGCAGTTTACAGACACCGATTATCGCAATTATTACAGGGGAGGGCTCCAGTGGCGGCGCACTGGCACTTGGTGTGGCAGACAAAATCTGGATGCTGGAAAATGCAGTGTATTCTATTTTATCACCGGAAGGCTTTGCGAGTATTTTGTGGAAGGACTCTGCAAGAGTTGCGGAAGCCTGTGATGTGATGAAAATTACAGCGGAAGAGCTTTTGGCTTATGGTCTCATTGACGGAATTATACCGGAAAATGAAACCATGATGCAAAATATTGACGAAATGCTTTTGTCAGAGATAAAAAAACTGCAAAAATATAAAGGTGCAGTCATTGCAAAAAACAGATATGAAAAGTTCCGAAACATTGACGGAGCTTACTTGGGAAAATAAAAAATGCATGGAATAAAAATTGTAGCGACAGGAAGAGCCCTGCCGCAAAAACAGGTGACCAATGAGGATTTAAGCCGTCTGGTAGACACAAATGATGAGTGGATATCTACCCGTACCGGAATCCGGCATAGATATTTCTGCGAAGAAGAAACCTGCCAGAGCCTTGCCATCCTTGCGGCAGAAAGAGCTGTTGAGAAGTCGAAAATTAATAAGTCTGAAATTGGTGTTGTAATTGTTGCGACAGCCACTGCAGACAATGCGTTTCCGTCGGTGGCATGTATGGTGCAAAATGCGCTGGGACTTGAAAAAGAAGTGCTGGCCTTTGATTTAAGTGCTGCATGTTCCGGCTTTTTGTATGGTCTTGGGGTCTGTCATAGTGTATTATTAAATCAGAAGAAAAAATATGCACTGTTAATTGGCAGCGAGCAGATGTCGAAAATTTTAGACATGAGTGACCGCTCTACCTGTGTTCTTTTCGGAGACGGAGCGGCAGCAGCGGTGATTGCATTGGCGGAAAATGAATTTTATCAGAAAGCCTGGTCGGACGGAAATGCAGAAGCGCTTTCCTGTGGAGGTGTGGGATGTAAAAGTCAGCACATTTTCATGGAGGGAAGCAAGGTGTTTCGCTTCGCCGTGGAGACCGTGCCCCGGTGCAT
>CAYRLN010000176.1:0-4293 GCA_964425065.1 uncultured Lachnospiraceae bacterium
TAGAGCACTTGACTTTTAATCAAGTTGTCCGGGGTTCGAATCCCCGCACGCTCATTAGCAAAAAGAAATGCACATTCGTGAGAGTGTGCATTTTCTTTTTGTTTAGGAGACGCGAGGGAGTCGAACCCCGTGGGCTTGGAATCCCAGCGCGCTATTTATTTATCCGTTTCCGTTAATTTCTGCAACCGGGCGATTCCCTTTCGGCAAGATTCTTCCTCAGCGCCGTAGACCTGTCCGTGTTCTTCCTTCAGACATTTTAAAATGCGTTCATAAGTTTCGATTGCTTTTTGATATTCGCCGGCTTTTTCGTACATCTGTATCAGCGAATAGAGGCCGTCGGTTAGGCGGGGCGGAGTCTGCATTTCAAAGCATTTTTCATAATCAGCCATAGCTTCCTGCATAAGACCGATTTTCTTATAACGGTCTGCCCGGTTACAATATGCCTGCCATGCATTGGGAGATTTTTCTACAGCCAGGTCCCAATATTGGCGTGCTTCTGCGTGGTCGCCGCGTCCGAATGCCACGTCTCCCAGATACATACATGCCTGATGGTCATCTCTGATGCTCTGCAGATCTTTGATGTAAGGAAGTGCATCTTCAAAGCGTTCGTCATCCAAAAGATTTTCGATAATTGCATATAATCCTAAAAAATTCTTTGGATTTTTATTTAGGAAATTTTTGAAATATTCAATTACCTCGAAATGGTTATCATACCATTCATCTCCGCAAACACCGTTATTAGCCTCCAGAAATGCCACCCAGCCGCCTTTGCTGTCGGGATTAAGTTCAAGCACCTTCTCTGCATACTCTGAGGCTTTTTTGTGGTCGCTTTCTGCACGGTGGTTGTACAAATCTGCCAGGTATTCATAAGCCGAAGTATTGCCCGGTTCTTCTCTTATCACGCTTTCTAAGAAAGATACAGCCTGTTCGAAATTCTCATGTTTGATACGGCTTTCATTCAAAAGCATATTTTCGATGCGTTCAAATTGCTCTTTATGGGAAATCTGGAACAAGTCATCAATGGACACTCCAAAATAGGTTGCAATTCCGGGCAGTAAGGCAATGTCGGGTACGCTGTTTTCTGTTTCCCATTTTGAAACTGCCTGTGTGGATACACCCAAATAGGTTGCCAAGTCCTCTTGCTTCACTTTTTTCTGTAAACGGTACATCCGAATCTGTTTTCCGATATTCATATATTTTCTCCTCTGTGTTGTTTTCATTTATCAGCTGATAATTTTATTATACTGATTTACCGGCATTTCTCAATCGAGGTGAAAGTAAATTTAATCAACCGGTGGTTGATTGGATAATTCCACTCGAAGTTTCTTCGTTTTTATATTGAATTGTGCTATAATTGGAACAAGTTTATTTTAGGGACATTTTGAGTTAGGGAGGAAACAGATGGATAAAGATTTTTTGTTACAGTTTTATGGAAGCATGTATGATTCTGAGGCAGGGCCGTGGAATCTTTCCGTGGAAAACAAGTATTTGGAATATATGATAACAAAGTTTTTTGAGGAAAATTTTGAGGTAAAAGAGGGGGCAGATATCTGCAATGTGGGCATTGGTGCCGGATTTTGGGACAGATATTTGTCTTACAAATTGGTGGGAGGCAGCCTGACCTGTATTGACATTGATGAAACCTGTTGCAGACAGTTAGCGGAATGTCTGCTTAATGAGAATAATCCAAGTAAAGTGAATATTATTCATTCGGATGTGCTGGAAGTAAATCATTTGGAGGGCACATTTGATATAGTAACCATGGTTGGCAGTGCCCGCCTGGAAAGTGGACTTTACGAAAGTATTCTCACAAAGGCATTTTCTATGGTAAAGGAAAATGGCACCTTTTATTATCAATCCTTGGATGAAAATGAGACTAATGAAGAATTGACCGGACTGTGTGCGAAGAACGGTATGAAAGTGGAAAACTATGTTGCAGATGACAACTATGGAATCGTTGCACAGTACTGGAAGATAGTTAAGGGATAGGAAAATGGAGTATATAGAAAACCAACTGACTTATGAAGAATATACTGCGCTGAGAACTTCTGTAGGATGGAATAACTTTGATGAAAATCAAACCAGAGTTTGTGTTAACGGAGGATTGTACAGCGTTGTGGCAAGAGAAAATGGGGAAACAGTGGCCATGGGCAGACTGATAGGCGATGGTATGTATTTTCTGATTGTGGATGTGGTTGTGAGACCGGAATATCAGAAAAAAGGAATCGGAAGCCACATCATAAATAGGTTGCTTGAATATGTGGAGAAGCATACGCCGGAAGGTGGCAGATCCAGTGTTCAGCTTATTGCGGAAAAGGGAAAAGAAGGGTTTTATTTGGAAAAAGGATTTAAATTGATTCCCCATGAATTTTGTGGTAGCGGAATGAGAAAAGTAATTAGAAAGTAATTGCTGGAAAGTTATTATCGCGGGGAAAGTATCAATGGTTATGACCTGCATAGTATGTGGTTGCGTCTCCGGCTATCAGGGGGCGCGTGCGGCAAAGCGAAGAAGGAAAATATACCGGAAAGGCACCGGCCTGTATTGTGGATTACCATTTGCCTTGGGGAATTCCTCCTTCCGGTGACTATGATTTGGAAGAATTGTTTGCTTGGATTGATGGTATTTGCAAGGATTGATGGTATTTGCAAGGATTGATGGGGATTTGCAAGGATTGATGGGGATACACGAGGGGATGTAATGTGCACGAAAAAATAAGACGTGTGGGGAGAAGGGCATGAAAGTAAATTTTTATGATAATGTAGCGGATGAACTGTTGATGTTCGCGGTAATTATAACGAAGTCAAAGGGCAAGTGGGTATTTTGTAAGCATCGTGACAGAGATACTTATGAGGTACCCGGCGGACACAGAGAACCGGGAGAAAATATTGATGATACGGCGAGAAGGGAACTCTTTGAGGAAACCGGAGCTGTCGCATTTGATTTAAAACCAATTTGTGTTTATTCGGTTGTGCGCGGCGAGGGCGATAACGCCTCGGAAAGACACGGGAAACTCTATTTTGCAGAGGTTTCTGAGTTTGAAGGAGAATTGCACAGCGAGATTGAAAAAATTATTTTGACGGATGAACTTGTTGAGAATTGGACTTATCCGGAGATACAGCCGTATTTGGTAGCAGAGGCTAAGCGGAGAGGATTTTTTTAAAGGAGGCAGACTATGTTAATTAAAGAAGAAATCAAAGATTTAAACGGAAAAGAATTATTGATCCGCAATGCAACGGAAGCGGATGCAGAGATGCTCATTGATTATTTAAAAATTACTTGTGGTGAGACCAGATATTTGATAAAAGAGCCGGAGGAAATAACCCTTACTTTGGAGCAGGAGTATGAGTTTATCAATGGGAATAACAATTCTGAAGGTAATTTGCTGCTGCTTGGATTTTTGGATGGTGAATACGTGGGAAACTGTTCTCTGATGGGGAAAAAACTTATGCGGTATAAGCATCGGGCAAGTGTGGGAATTGCCCTCTTTTTGAAGTACACAAATTTGGGAATCGGACGTGTGATGCTGGAGAAGTTAATTGCTGTGGCAAAAGAAAAGGGGATTGAGCAGTTGGAACTTGAGGTGGCAGCAGATAACGCCAGAGCGATTCATTTATATGAGAGCCTTGGGTTTCAAATTTGCGGAACCTTCCCTAATAATATGAAATTTAAAGATGGTACATATATGGATTGCCATTGGATGATGAAGCAATTGTAGAGGGAGCATAGGAATTTCATGCTTAAAACAAAAGATATTATTTTAAGGGATTTTCAAGAATCAGATATAGAAAAAAGAATATATTGGGAAACCACCGAGACAGAGTGGCAGTTATGGGATGCTCCGTGGGAGTATGAAGGTTTAACGGATGCAGAGAAAGCAGAAGAATTGGAAAGATATGTTCAAACCATGCACGGTTGGGTGGAACGTTATAGACAGATGCCTTCCGGGCAAAAACGTTATCAGTTCCAGATAGTGACCAATGACAGGGAACAAAATTACATAGGATGGGTTTCGGCTTATGATATTGATGACGATTGTTGCTATACAGATGAGCCGGGGCATTGCACTGTGGGGATAGATATTCCCGATATGGCCGCAAGGGGAAAAGGATATTCTTATCAGGCACTGGGCATGTTCATCCAATACTTGCTTGAACAGGGTGAAACAGAAATATTTACCCAGACATGGTCCGGTAATGAGAGAATGATACATGTTGCGGAAAAAATGGGCTTTGAAGAATATCGGAGAAAAACCGGAATCCGTACTGTTAGAGGCGGGATTTATGATGGTCTGA
>CAYRLN010000177.1:0-4288 GCA_964425065.1 uncultured Lachnospiraceae bacterium
CCAAGGGTGTGGCAAATGTGCCCTGGCCCGGCAATCCCACCCCCAGAGTGGCAGAGGTTTACGGCGGTATGCTCAATGCCATCGGCCTTCAGAATCCCGGTATAGACGTATTTATTGAAAGAGATATCCCATTCCTGAAGCAGTACGATACAAAGATTATCGTAAACGTATGCGGGAAAACGGTGGAAGACTATGTGGAAGTGGTAGAGCGTCTTGGTGACACGGAAATCGATATGATGGAAATTAACGTTTCCTGTCCCAATGTAAAAGAAGGTGCCATCGCCTTTGGACAGAAAAAGGAAGCGTTGTACGATATTACAAAAGAAATCAAAAAACATGCAAAGCAGCCCGTTATCATGAAACTTAGCCCCAATGTAACTGACATCACTGAGATGGCGAAGGCGGCAGAGGCAGCAGGGGCAGATGCTATCTCCCTGATTAATACCATAACCGGTATGAAGATTGACATTCACAAGAGAGCATTTGCCATTGCGAACAAAACCGGCGGTATGTCCGGTCCTGCCATCAAGCCCGTAGCAGTGCGCATGGTTTACCAGGCTGCAAACGCAGTAAAGATTCCGGTTATCGGTATGGGTGGTATTGCCACAGCAGAGGATGCCATTGAATTTATCCTTGCTGGCGCCACTGCAATCAGCGTGGGAGCAATGAACTTTGTAAATCCTTATGCGACGCAGGAAATTGTGACCGGTATCGAAGCTTATATGGAAAGATATGGAGTAAAAGACATCAACGAACTGATTGGTGCCGTAAAATAGAGGCGGTAATATTCATATACGCACCTGGTTCCTCATATATATAGGGTAGTATCCGAAAATAGATGGAGGGAACCTACGTGGAATTAATCAAGAAGAACATACATATGGATCGTATCCGCTGTAAAGCGGTCAGTCAGATTAGTTTAGAAGAGGATTTGAATATCCCCGAAGCGAAACCGGATGTAGGTACGCTGATTTATCAGAAAGGGCAGGTGCAGGTGGATGAAGTAAAGCCCACCGCAGACCATGTAAGTGTGAAAGGAAAATTGTTCTTTCAAGTTTTGTACCAGTCCCGTGAGGAAGGGAAAGGTTTGGTTTGCGTAGAAGGCAAAATTCCTTTTGAAGAGCAAATGTACTTAGAGGGGGCAATGGCCACCGACAGCGTGCACATCACAACCCAGATTGAAGATTTGACAGCCTCTACAATCAATACAAGGAAATTGAGCATACAAGCGCTGCTTACCTTGAAAGCAGTGGTAGAGGAACTGTTCGATGAAGAAGTTCCGGTGGAACTTTACAGGGAAAATTCAGAAGGAGATATGCCCATTGAATATCGCACTAAAACGATGGAACTGGCGCAGATTGAAATCCAGAAAAACGATATTTTCCGAATCAGGGAAGAAATCAATCTTCCTTCCAATTATCCTAATATTGCTGAGATTCTCTGGAAAAATGTAACATTGGAGGACGTGGAATTCCGACCGATGGAGGGAAAACTCGGTATAAGCGGCGAAATCCGTGTATTTGTGTTGTATGAGAGTGAGGGAGAGGAACAGGCAGCCCGCGCTTTCGAAACAACCCTGCCTTTAAACGGTGGCATAGAATGTCATGGATGCATGGACAAAATGGTAGCGGATGTCTGCTACGAGGTTGGCAACATGGAGCTGGAGGCCCGTCCGGATTTGGATGGTGAGCAGAGGGTGTTGGGTCTGGATATCGTATTGGATATCGGCATGAAAATGTATGATGAAGAAAATGTTGACGTATTGACTGATATTTATGGAGTGACGAAGGAAGTAGAGTCTGTCACCCGTGAAGCAAATTTGAAATGCCTGCTGATGAAGATAGGCGGAAAAAGTAAAATAAGCGATCGCCTTAAAGTAAAAAACAGTAGCGGAAGAATTATGCAGCTTTTACACAGCGAAGGAACCATGCAGGTAGAAGAGACCGTTATTACGGGAGACGGGATTGATATCCGCGGAAATGTGGAGGTACAAGTGCTTTATGTGACGGGAGATGATGCGAATCCTTATAATTCCGTGAAAGGAATTGTTCCGTTTACATACCACATGGATGTGGACGGAATCAGCAGAGAGGATAGTTGTCACTTAAGCGCCAAACTGGAACAACTTCAGGTGACGATGCTGGACAGCGAAGAGATGGATGTGAAAGGTGTGCTTGGTTTTTCCTCCACAGTGTTCAAGAATTTGCCGTTGACACTGATATCGCAATTGGATGTAAAGCCTCTGGATATGGGAAAACTGAACGATTTGCCGGGAATGGTGGCATATGTGGTAAGCCCCGGGGATAACTTATGGAACATCGGAAAGAAATATTATGTGCCTGTGGCAAAAATAAAAGAAGTTAACGGACTTACGGGAGATGAACTGAAGGTAGGAGAGAAACTATTGATTGTAAAGGGTGCATAAATAAAAAATCCACAGGATTTGTTTCCTGTGGATTTTTGTATATTATTTTACTCGGTGATAACTGAGCCGTTTGCTTGTGCTGCCAGTTGGTCAAATTTCTCCATCACTGCCGCATAAGTTTTCTGGGAGATTTCCGGAAGCTCGCCGCCCCATGCTTTCGTAGCCAGTTTAAAGCCTTTGATAAATGCTTCGCGCATTTCTTCAATCTTATCGGGATCACCGCCTGTGAGGGCAGTTGCAAAACTGATGATGCGGTCGGAAGTCTGCTTAACACCCCAGTAACCATCCTCTGCAATATCCTTCTGGGCCTGCGCTTTTGTTTCTGCATCTACAGTAAAATCACCGCTGGCTAAGAATTTCCAGATATTGTTCGCCTGACCGTAAGCATTTCCCTGACCGGCAATTACCTGTTCAACAAGGCTGCGGAGCTGGGAAGTACGTGCCTCTGCGTCTGCTTTTAACTTATTGATTAACTCTGTGTTAGCAGTATACGTGTTTACCTTTTTTGCTTCTGTCTGATTGGAAGGCTCGTAAATAACGCCTGTATCAGCCGCAGTAGCTTTGGAAGCAGTGTCTGTAGTTTCTTTTTTTGTTGTGGTCTGGTAAGTCTGGTATGCACTTGCCGCTGCCACATTGTTAATGCCATTTAAACTCATGGTTCCCTCCATTTCTGCATGCAATAACATGCTAACCATCCGTGGTTAATTGTTACTAAAGTAGAAAAAATTGCTTTTCTAATACTTTTATCGGAAGAAATAGCGGAACTCTTTAGAGATAAATTCGGAAAATACAGAAATCGCCCGGGAGGCAACCTTGACGAACTTATAAGGATTGTATATAATTAAATACAATCCATGTATACAAAATACAATCAAGTACATATGGAGGCAAACAGGAATAATTTGGAACAATTTTTCATTATATAGTGGGGGATACTTTATGGAAAACCTTACCCTAAAAGCCTATGCAAAAATAAATCTGGGGTTAGATGTGGTCAGAAGATTGCCAAACGGTTATCATGAAGTGAAAATGGTTATGCAGACCGTGGACATTTACGATGAACTGACCTTCACCAAAAAGGACAGCGGTATTTGTGTGACCGTGGAAGCGGAAGGATTACCGGCCGGGGCAGTGCCGGCAGATGAGAATAATCTGATTTATAAAGCGGCAAAGCAGTTGATGGATAAATATGGGGTCACAGAAGGGGTCCACATACACCTGAAGAAAAACATCCCTGTGGCAGCAGGTATGGCAGGGGGAAGTACGGATGCAGCAGCAGCTTACCGGGGGGTGAATGCACTATTTAACCTGGGGGCTACTGAGGAAGAAATTTGTGAGATGGCAGTAAAGGTTGGAGCGGATGTACCCTACTGTGTAAAAGGCGGTACTGCACTTTCGGAAGGGATAGGAGAAGTGCTGACGATTCTGCCGGATGCACCGGAATGTTTTGTGCTTGTGGCAAAGCCGGATCTTTTTGTATCTACCAAATATGTGTACGAAAATTTGCATGCGGATACATTAAAACATCATCCCGATATTGACGGTATGGTAGAAGCCATTAAGGAAGGAAACTTAAATGGTGTCATAGAACGCATGGAAAATGTGCTTGAGACAGTGACGGAAAAGACCTACCCCGTTATCGGCGAAATCAAGAATTTTATGGAAGAAAAGGGAGCGAGGCGTGCCATGATGAGCGGCAGCGGCCCCACTGTGTTCGGGATATATGATGATGGCGCAAAAGCCGTGGCGGGTTATGAAGCCTTAAAAGAAACAGGGCTGGTAAAACAGATATTTTTAACTACACTGGTAAATCCCAAAAAGGAGGAAAACGCGGATGCAAGATAATCTGCAAGTGAACATGGA
>CAYRLN010000178.1:0-4248 GCA_964425065.1 uncultured Lachnospiraceae bacterium
TCTCAGGATAACCCGGATTACAAGGTGCCTTGGTTGCTGTTTGTAATGGCAGTTCCGGTTGCGGGCTTTATGATATATTTCATGTTTTACGACAGAAAACTGCGGAGAAAATATATTAAAAGAGTTGAGAAAATCGGTAGCCAACAGGTGCGTACAGACGATGCAAAGGCATTGGAAAATTTGGACAAAGAAGATAAACAGGCTTACCTTAGCGCAAAACTTCTCTGCAATCTGGCGTCTACGCATTTATATCAGAATACAGATGCCCGGTATTTTGACATGGGTGAAAAACTTTATGCCGCAATGCTGGAGGATTTGAAAAAAGCGGAAAAATATATTTTCATGGAATATTTTATCGTGGAAGAAGGACATTTCTGGAACAGCATTCTGGATATTTTAAAGGAAAAGGTTACAAAGGGTGTGGAAGTCAGGGTTGTCTATGATGACATCGGTTGTATGTGTACCCTGCCCGGAAACTATTTCAAGACGCTGCGGTCCTATGGTATTAAGGCAGTCTCTTTTTCTAAATTAAGGGGGCAGGCAAATAACGAGTTTAACAACCGCAGTCACAGAAAGATTTTGGTTATTGACGGAAAGGTGGGATATACCGGCGGCGTCAATATTGCAGACGAATATATCAATGAAAAAGTTCTTTACGGACTTTGGAAAGACGTGGGAATCCGTTTGGAGGGTGAGGCAGTTGCCCAGCTTACTTCTATCGTAATGGCCGATTATGAATTGAATTTGAAAACACCCGTGACGGAGTTTGCGCCTTACTATTGGACCGGTTGTTCTGTGGAGAATTCAGGATATATGATTCCCTTTGGGGATGGACCGGGACCTATGTACGCGCATAGGGTTGCTAAAACCATGATTATGGATATGCTGAATCAGGCGGAAGACTATGTTTATATGATGAGTCCCTATCTCATTATTGATAATGAACTTTGCCAGTGTATTGAAAATGCGGCGATGCGTGGTATTGATGTGAGGATTATCACACCGCACATCCCGGATAAAAAAATTATCTTTGTCATGACCCGCAGTTATTATAAACGCCTCATGGATGCAGGAGTAAAAATTTATGAGTTTGAGCCCGGATTTGTCCATGCCAAAGTTTATATGGCTGATGATAAATATGGCATCGTGGGTACCATCAATTTGGATTACAGAAGTTTGGTTCATCACTTTGAAAATGGCGTTTGGTTGTACAAACATGAGGTTCTTACCCAAGTGAAAGCGGATCTTTTGGGAACCATGGAGAAGTCCATCGAGGCTACAGATGAGCTGGTA
Source organism: uncultured Lachnospiraceae bacterium (assembly GCA_964425065.1). Taxonomy (GTDB): domain Bacteria; phylum Bacillota; class Clostridia; order Lachnospirales; family Lachnospiraceae; genus Acetatifactor. Next base: position 1,294 of record CAYRLN010000178.1, read on the forward strand.
AAGGATACTGCTTTACAGAGAATTGTCAGGGCGTTGGTAAGAGTGTTCTCGCCTATGCTATAATGTTCTACGGTTCAAAGACTGTAACTAAAATAGAAAAAAGGATAAAGAAATGCAGAAAATCAGTTTAAACGGTAATTGGGAATTATGCCTGCAGGATGTGGGAAAAGGTAAAATAGAAGAAGTCAAAGCTTTGTTTGGGGGCGAGGTGTACTCCTGTCCGGTTCCCGGAGATATCCATATGGCCTTGACGGAAGCGGGTGTGATTAAAGACCCTCTTATCGATGAAAACAGCAAAGAGTGCATGTGGTTGGAGGAGAAGGAATTTTGGTATCGGAAGACTTTTGACGTGCCAGAGGATTTTTTGCAGGATGAGACAGAGATTGTCTTTGAAGGACTGGACCTGACGGCGGACATCTGGCTGAACGGACAGTACATCGGAAGTCACAACAATGCTTTTATTGAAAAAGTGATTCCGGTTTCTTCTGTTATCAGGCAGGGTGAAAACGAACTCGTAGTGCGAATCGATGACGGTGTGCATGGGGTAAAGGATAAAGACGTTGATTTTAACAAACTGTCATGGAACAATGAGCAGCCTTACCGGGCTTGGATGCGGAAACCTCAATTCGTGTACGGTTGGGACTGGACGATCTGGCTTCCAACCTGCGGTATTTGGAAGAGTGTGTACTTGAATAGTTACCATAAGGCGGCAATCCGAAATGTGAATATCCGGGATTGCTATGAGGGTGCTATGATTTCCGGGACGGACAAAGTTACGCTGGCAATGGATGTGGAAACGGAAACTTTTGGACCCGGAAATTATGTTTTAAAATGTGAAATACGGGGAGATAAGCGGTTTGAGGCGTGTGCGCAAGAGGGCACAAAGGCGCCGGATTTGCTTGTGGTGGCAGAAGGCAGAGTGGAGCTTGCCCTGGTAGAAAGGGCTTCAGTTTGCAAAACCATAGAGTTTTTGATAGATGAGCCGAAACTCTGGTGGCCAAACGGGGCAGGAAATCCGTATTTGTACTCTGTTTGTCTGGTTTTAGAGGATGAGAAAGGTGAGGAGTTGGAGAGAAGGTGTGTCAGACACGGTATCCGCTCTGTCCGAATTGATGAGCCGGCTTTGGATGAGAAAGCAAAGAGTTTTACCTATGTGATAAACGATACTCCCATTTTTGCCAAAGGGGCAAATCACGTGCCCGCGGATTGTCTGATTGGAAGAATTACGGATGAAAAAAACCGCAAACTATTGACGGAAGCGGCAAAGGCGCATATGAATATGATCCGGGTATGGGGAGGCGGTATTTATGAAAGTGAAGGTTTTATGGATGCCTGCGATGAACTGGGTCTTATGGTATGGCATGATTTTATGTTTGCCTGCCAGTATTACCCGGACCATGTGCCGGAGTTTTACGAGGAAATCCGCAGGGAAGCCACGGCGGCAATTAAACGGTTGCGCTTACATTCCTGCTTGGTTGGGTGGTCCGGAAATAATGAAATACAGGAAATGTATACTTCCGCAAAGAATGGAGGAAACGATATTCCCTGGTACGGCGGAAGACTGTATGAAGAACTTTTGCCGGGGCTGGTAAAAGAACTTTGTCCGGACAGGATTTATAGAGAGAGCAGTCCTTTTGGCGGTGAAGAACCCACCAGTTACGATATGGGAGACCAGCATACATGGCATTTTACCCATCGTCCTGCTTGGGAACATTATCTGGACCTTTGGCGTTTTACGGATTTTGATTTTAAATTCTTAAGTGAATTTGGCATTATCGGAGCCATGAATCTGGAGTCTGCCAAGAAGTGTATCAAGGAAGATGCGTTAAATCCGCACTCACCGGAATGGCTTCACCACACTAATACGTCTGTAGAGCATCAGCTTGTGGATATCTTTGTGAAAAAATATTTTGATGCGGATGATTCAATTTCTTTGCAAGAGTATATTCTGAAAAGTCAGGTTTTGCAGGGAGAATTGATGCGCCATGTATATGATGAACTGCGCAGCAGAAAATTCAGATGCTCCGGTATTTTGCTTTGGACCTTAAGCGATTCCTACGGAATACATAACTGGTCGGTTATTGATTATTACTTGGGCAAGCGCCCCGTGTATTATTATTTGAAGCGTTCCATGGCACCTGTCAATGTGTCGTTTATGGGATATGAGGTACAGACCTTTGATGGAATGGCAGGTTATAAGGAATATTATAAAGGAGATGTGAAACCTGTTGAGATTCTGCTGACAAGTGATATGCTGGCAGAGAAGAATGTGACTTTGGAATATCAGGTGTTGACTTTTGACGGCAGAGAGTTAATGGGCGGACGGCAGGAATTAATTCTTGCCGCAAATAGCGTTAAACGCGGAATCTACGTAGATATTTCGGAGATTGTGGCGAGAAAAAATGGCACAGACGAGATGAGTTTTGTGCCGGAGGAAACCTTCCTGTATGCGAGAGTTTTTGCGGACGGTGAGGTGTTGAATGAGAATAAATACTTGTTTGCACCTTATGGTAAGTTGAATCTGAAGAAGGCTGATGTTGCATATGAGGTCGAAGTTGTTTCAGAGAGCGAGGCACAGCTTACCTTGAAGGCAGATACCTTCGTATGGATGCTGCATTTATCGGATGCAGAAGGCTTTGAATACTCGGACAATGATTTTGATTTGTTGCCGGGCATGCCGAAAGTAGTTCATGTTACGGGTAACGGTGTGAAGGAATTTGAACCGAAGTTGTGCGCTCTTAATTCGCTTACCTATTAAAATGAAACGATAAAACCTTGGGAAATGGCGGTTTCTCAAGGTTTTTTGAATGTATACATGGGGAGTGTTGTTTCTCAGAAAGGATTATCTGATTTCAAAAGTGCTAAGATTTTAAAGTTTCTAAAGTTTAAAGTATATGCAATAAAGGCTGTGAATAAACTATATTGATTTGAAATTAAACTTGACAATGTAATAAT
>CAYRLN010000179.1:0-4247 GCA_964425065.1 uncultured Lachnospiraceae bacterium
TCATGCGGTGCATCCCAATCATCCGGAAAAGGCTGACCCTACCAACCGTCCTTACATTAACGGCGGTATTGTGATTAAATATCACGGCAGCCAGAAATATGCCACAGATGCTATGTCGGCAGGCTATATGAAGAGCCTGTGTCTGGAGGCAGAGGTGCCTTGCCAGACCTATACCAACCGCTCTGACATTGCGGGCGGCAGTACCCTCGGCAATATTTCAACGGCTCATGTATCCGTGCCTTCGGTGGACATCGGACTCCCCCAGCTTGCAATGCATTCTGCGGTAGAAACCGGCGGAACCCTGGATACGGAATATGCCGTGAAAATGTTTAAAGTATTCTACGGAAAATAAATATAGTGAAAAGATTCCCCGCATATCTTGAAGAAAGGTATGCGGGGATTTTTATTTTATTATGAATCAAACTTTGGAAAATATGCTGAATCTTGCACTGGAAACTCCGGAGGAGGAACGGATTCGGACGGAAAATTTAAATGTGGGTTACAACGGGACAACAAGAAGTTGGGAACTGATTGTAAAGCATAACGGAAGTTTGGAAGAACTTGAGAACGTGGGCGTTGGCGTGGAAGAATTGATAGCGGGTTATGCCATTTTGCAGGTGCCGGAGAATCTTGTGGAGCAGGTTTCACAATTACCGCAAATTGAGTATGTGGAGAAGCCCAAAAGACTCTTTTTTGCGGTGGAGGAAGGAATCGGAAATTCCTGTATTTTGCCTGTGACGGCACGGGCTCCCTTTTTATCGGGCGAAGGGGTGTTAGTGGCAGTACTGGATTCGGGAATCGATTATCAAAATCCCCTGTTTCGTAAGGAGGATGGAACCACGCGAATCCTGTACCTGTGGGACCAGTCGGTAAGTGCGGAAAATGCGGGAGTAGAGTTTACTGCGGAACGGATAAACGCAGCTTTGGCAGCGGGTGACAGGCAGCAGGCGTTCCGGCTTGTACCCAGCGTGGACGTCTCGGGCCACGGGACGGCAGTGGCAGGGATTGCAGCAGAGGTGGCTAAGGAAAGTGAACTGATTATAGTGAAACTCGGCACACCCGGGGAGACCTCTTTTCCAAGGACGACGGAATTGATGAGAGGGTTGACCTATGTAGTCCGCAAAGCCCGGGAGCTGAGACGGCCGGTGGCAATCAACATGAGCTTTGGAAATACATATGGAGCCCATAATGGGACTTCCCTTTTGGAGCGTTTTATCGATAATGTGTCGGAAATCGGGCGAAATGTGATTTGCGTGGGTGCCGGAAATGAGGGGGCAAGCCGGGGACATGCGCAGGGAAGAGTGGGAAGCGGTGATTTTGGCGTTGGTGAAGGAGGAATAGGGGGAACCGCCCGGGTGGAACTGGCGGTAGGGGAGTATGAAACAATGCTGAATGTCCAACTTTGGAAAAATTATGTGGACGAATATCGCATTACTTTGCGGGCACCGGGTGGGCAGGAAGTGCAGGTTCCCACATTAAACGAAAACGCGGGGAAGACGGTGGTAACTCTGGAAAATACGAAAATATTGATTTACCTGGGGGAGCCTGCGCCCTACGCGGCGGTGCAGGAGATTTATTTTGACTTTATTCCGGTTGGCACCGGTCCCGGAGGTGGGTACATTGCTTCCGGTGTATGGACTTTTACCCTGGAAGCCGTGAGAAACGTGACGGGGCAATATTATTTTTATCTTCCGGGAGCGGCGGTGCGGAGCCAAAATACCGGGTTTTACAATCCTACCCCGGAGGTCACGCTGACCATTCCGTCCACCTCGGCAAAAGTGATAACAGTGGGAGCCTATGATACGGTTTACGATGCTTACGCAGATTTTTCGGGAAGAGGATATGTGTATGAAAACAGAAGCATAGGGCTGGTGCTTCCGGGGGGAATCAAACCGGATTTGGTGGCACCCGGTGTGGGGATTACAGTACCGGATACCTCGGGCGGATTCACCACCGTGTCGGGAACCTCCTTTGCCGCCCCTTTTGTGACGGGAGCGGCGGCCCTTTTGATGGAATGGGGGATTGTGCAGGGAAACGACCCGTTTCTTTATGGGGAAAAGGTGAAGGCGTACCTGCGGCGGGGCGCAAAGCCGCTAAGGGGGGAGACGGAGTATCCCAATGCGAGAGTGGGATATGGCGCGCTGTGTTTGGCTGACAGCATTCCGGAATAAACTGCCGGTACTGTAACCATGACGTGGCGTAAAGAACAACGACGTGATATAATGAAAACATAGCGATTTATCAATGAAAAGAAATCGTAGGTCAGATGGAAAGCATTTATTGAATTTTGGGCAAACATTGGGTAGATAGCAATGGATGAGAATGGTATACTTATATCAGAGAAGGAGCGGCGCAAAGAGTGCCGGTAGGGGTTATGGAATTTATAAGTATTTTGGACAATGGGGCAATTCCTCAGTTTGACAAGGGGAGACCAACTTTTTTTATTGATTTTAATTTGGACCAGGTCATCAACCATATTCAGGGGATGAGTCTGGTGCCGGTGGAAAAATATTATTATTGTATGCCGGAAAATAAAGCCTGTGAGGATTACAGAAGGGCAATCTATCAGGATGTGAAAAAGCCGGAGATAAACCGGTTTCTGAACGTGTTTACCGAGCGGGTGGCAGAGAGAAAACAGGCTATATCAAAGAAAAAGGATGCCGACCATACCATGCAGAAATCGGTTTGGCATATTTTGGAGGTGGCGTGTTACTGCGAGGCATATTCCGATTTGTACGAAGGGCTTACAAAGGCGGAAATCACATCGGAGGGCTTTCAGGCACTGCGGGATTTCCTGCATGATTACGTAACGGATGCCGCTTTTGCGGAGATGAAGAAAAAAGCTTTTGAACTGCGGGACAAACTGGAACATTTCAGAATAAAATTGGTGTATGAGAACGAACAACTTGTGGTTTCGGAAGACACAGTGGAAGGAACTTACGAAAAATTTTTGCGGGATAATATTGGTGAATCGGAAGTGCGCATGAAAAGTCCCTTTTCCGAATCTGTGCTTTTGAATCATTTGGAACTGGAAATCATCCGGAAGTTTACAAAACGTCAGCCCGGGTTTTTTAAGGATGCAAAAGAGTTTTTTCAGGAATACGGGGAATATGAGAGTGAGGTATTGATTCGTTTTGGCGATGACATAGCTTATTATTTGTCGTATTACAATTTCCAGCGAAAAATGGAACAGGCAGGCTATCATTTTGTGGCGCCAACGGCGGAGCAGGAGAAGGACATGAGTGCCTGCGGCTTGTATGATTTAGCCCTTGCCTGTGCCAATATAAATACCGGCAAACCGGTGGTGAGCAATGATATGGTTTACTGTCCGGGCGAGCGTTTCTTTGTGGTAACCGGACCCAATCAGGGCGGAAAAACAACTTTTGCCAGAAGTTTGGGACAGCTTGTGTATTTGGGTAAAATGGGCTTTGATGTGCCTGCCACGGCGGCAAATGTACACAGTTTTTCCGATATTTTATCCCATTTCTCCGTGGAAGAGAGCGTGGAGACGGGAAGGGGAAAACTCATGGAGGAACTGACCCGTTTAAAACCGATGCTTCAGGTAAACTGTAAAAACGCATTCGTGGTAATCAACGAGCTTTTTACAACGGCGGCAAATTATGATGCCTGCATTATGGGCAAAAAGGTGCTGGAGCATTTTATTGAACAGGATTGTATGGGAATTTATGTCACTCATTTAAAGGAACTGTCAGCGGCTCACGAGAGTGTGGTAAGTATGCGGGCCATGCTGGATGAGCAAAAGGTGCAGAACTTCAAAATTCAGAGACGGGAAGCAGATGATACTATGTGTGCGCTGAATCAGGTGAATAAATATCGTCTGACCTACGAGCAGCTGAAGGAGAGATTGGGATGAACATATATTTTTTATATAAAGACAGGGAATGGCTGAATATTTCTAAATATAGTGATGCCGGAAATATTATTCAGGATTTGGGATTAAAGGCAATATTTTCCATAGCCTCCAAGGAGGTGGTATGGGAAAATACCAAAATCATGAGCGTGACGCCGGAGGATTCGTTTTTGTCGCAAACCATGAAGACGGTAATGATGTCACCGCTGCAAAACAAAGAGCAGATTGCCTATCGGCATGAAATGTTAAAGGATGTCTTTGAAAATCCGGAGTTTATCGGAGAATTGTATTCCTGCGTGGATGAGATGCTGAAAAAATGGGATTCCTTTGGAAGAAAGGTAACCGGAAAAGGCAATATGGACGGGGGCGCAAAACT
>CAYRLN010000180.1:0-4243 GCA_964425065.1 uncultured Lachnospiraceae bacterium
CCATGTGATAACACCTGCACACAGTTCATCTGCGTTTGCTTCATTAAAAGTTTTTCTGATGGAAGCCTGACTGATTAATGTAGGTTTTAAAACAACTTCAAAGGGAAGTTTGCCGGAAGCGTTTAATCCCTCCACAATTTTAGCGGAATGCTCCGCAACTTTTCTTAAGCATTCATCACCGTACAAATCCTGTGATCCTGTGCAAAACCAAAACTGATATTTTTTTCCTGTTTTCATAATGAAACCTCCATATAATTGTTATAGTCAAAAATGGGATATCCTTTTTCGTCCCATTCTATTTTCAAAAGTCTTGCGTGCCTGTTGGGGTCGTACAAAGGATCCCCTTCAATCTCCGCATAAGGTCTTGCGTGGTATACGCAAACCGGAGTACCGTCCCCAAGTTCCGTAAAACTGTTGTGTCCCGGTCCAAAAATACCTTTTTCGGCATTACTGCAAAGTACGGGCTGTCGGCCCTTCTCCCATGCTCTGGGGTCAAGTAAATCTGCGTTTTCATCAATGCTGAGCATACCCATGCAATAGCATTCGCCGGTTGCACTTGCAGAAAAGGTCAGGAAAATCTTTCCGTCGTGCTTAATCACAGCCGGACCTTCATTTACCCAAATCTCCCTGCGTTCCCAATCATAATCTGGCGTGGTAAGGAGGACTTGTGCAGTGGCAAGTTTCGTGGGGGACTCCATTCTCGCAATATAAAGATTGGAAATCTGAATACCCACACTCACTTTCTCTGCCCAAACATAGTAAAGCTCGCCTTTGTGCTCAAAAACAGTAGCATCCAGGGAAAATGCTTCAAAAGAATAGATATCGTCATCCGCCCTTTGGATTTTTCCTTTTTCCACCCAAGGATCATTCATAGGGTCCTGTCCCAGGCATTCCAGCACATAGGGTCTGATTGCCCATACATTCTCCTTCTCGCCTGCAGCAAAATAGATATACCATTTCCCTTGCAAATAATGAATTTCCGGAGCCCAAATATGCCAGCTCATTATGCCGCAGTCATGTTTTAACCAGATTGTGGTTTCTTCCGCTTCCCTGAGTCCCAGTAAAGTATCTGCTTTACGAAGAATAATTCTGTCATAAGCAGGTACTGACGCCGTAAAATAATAAGTACCGTCTGTATGTCTGTAAACATAAGGGTCTGCACGCTGTGCAATAAATTCCTTATTGTACTTCGTCTCAATACCTTTTTTCATCTCCACTTTTATTTTCCCTCATTTCGTATATCTATTGTGTATCACGACACATCCAAACCCACCTAAAGCTTTGTTATATTTCAGATAGGCTCGCATCTGCCATCATACTAATGCCTTTTTGTTATAGCGGTGGTCAAATGTCCATTCGTGCAAGCACGATGTCCACTTTCCTCGTCGCTATAACAAAAATGCGCTCCGGATTTCCATATCCGGCAACCCGAAGCGCCTTTTTAAGTTAAATTACTATTTCAAATTTTAAAATTAGTGGATGTCAAGGCAAGCTGCTTCAACACCAAGGCAGAAGTACAGATCACCGTCAACTGCGATGTTCTTGTAAGACTGTGTATAAGTTTTGCCTGCAACAGTTGTAACAACTGCAACAACGTCTGCTGTTGTACCATTGTTTGTAACTGTAAGGGCAACTTCTGCACCATTCATATCTTTAACGAATGTATCCCAGTTCCAGTCACATGCCAGTTCCCAACCAAGAGTTGCAAGGTCTGCTGTATTTGCTATTGCGTTCCAACCAAAGTTATCAGCACGGAGTACTGCGTACTCTTTGTAAGCTGCATCGTCTGCTGCGCTGTGTCCTGCTGCTACGTTCTGAAGAACTACGATGAAGTTGTTCCAGTTTGCACCCTGGTTGTTGTAGTTTGTGAAGTTTACAGTTACGCTTTCACCGGAAGGAACTGCTGTCACATCAGAGAACTCTGCCCACCAACCTGTGGAGCAATCTGTAGCACCTACTGCTGTACCTGTGATTTCAACAGATTTCATAACGTCGATGCAAGAGCTATCAACTGTGATGTCAAAGTACAGGTCGCCTGTCACTTTAACGCCAAGGTATTTCTGATAGTATGCATCGCCTTCTGCTGTTGTAACATCCATAACAACGTCAGCTGTTTCACCATTGTTTGTTACGGAAACAGTAACTTTTGCACCCTGAAGGTCTTTCAGGAATGTATCCCAGTTCCAGTTGCTTTCCAGTGTCCAGCCAAGTGTTGCAAGGCCATCACCTGTGTTTGCTGTTGCATCCCAACCATAGTTGTCTGCACGAAGTACGCCGTATTCAACATAGTTTGCATCTTCTGCTGAACCTGTTGCTGTAGAGTTTTTCAAAACTGCTGCAAATGTGTTCCAGTTGGAAGCAATTGCAGGATGGTAAACATAGAATGTTGTGGAAACGGTTTCGCCAACTGCTACTGCTTTGGACTCACTGTGTGCGCCCCAGAAACCTGTTGAGAAGTCTGCTGCACCAACAAGTGTACCGCATGCTACTACTTCAGGATCTTTTTCTTCTTCCACTGCTTCGCCTACTTCGGGAGCTACAGATTCAACTGCAGGATTACCCATTTCGTAGAGAGTTTTAACCTGACCTGCTGTCAGAGTCTGATTGAACACATAAAGGTCATCTACATATCCTTTGAATACAGTATCCCAGTAGTTGATACCGAAGAAAGATTCGAATTCGTTATCGCCGGGCTCCATGATGTTGGGAGCAAGAGTAGCATCCCATGTGTACTCAAAGTATGTATTGTTTGTGTAGTTAGCCTGAGAATCGTAAACCATTACACCGTTGATGTAGTACTGAGCACCTGCTGTTGTAGAACCAAGAGGGCTAGCCTGTTCTTCACCGGAGCAAACGATTGCTACGTGAACCCATTCTCTCTTACCGTGAATGGAATCATCCCAGCCGTACATCCAAGGCCAGCAGTCTGTGCCGTCCTGTGCGTCACTTGCTTCGTTACGGGACCATACGATAGGGAAGATTTTCGCACTGTCTGCGCCCCAAGAGCTCTGTGTTACGTTCATCCATGTTACGTTGTTTCCAACGTCAGATGCTTTACCCATGTTGTAACCAATCTGAAGAGTTGCACCATAGTCAGCAAGTCTGTCTGCATTCATCCAGAAAGCAACTGCATACTGGTCTGTGTTTGTAGCTTCCAGATTCAGATCCAGACCATATTTACCTGTCAGATAAATAGCTTTGCCTACAGGACCGTCAGCATAACCAAATGTTACATCTGTAGGTGCGATGTCATAAGTTGCACCATCGTTTACACTGTCAGTAGCTTTATCAACCTGAACTACTGCTGTGTATCCCTCATCTTCGCCATCAAATGTGATATGTGCGAAAGCTGCGGGAAGTTCTTCTGCAGTTACTTCGCTGGGAGTAACTTCTTCACCGGCACCTGTCTCAACCTGAGAGCCGCCGTCATTTGTTGTGTCGTCTCCGCCACATGCTGTCAGCATGGTTGCTACCATTGCTGTGCAAAGGAGAATACTTAAAAGTTTCTTTTTCATGTTTTTCCCTCCATAACATGTTTGTTATATAGTTTCTTTACACTTTACTGTGCAAAGGAATCTACCACTGCCTGATATTTCGCAAGTTCTTCTTCGGACAGAACGTCATAACCGCCGGGGCCGAAGTAAGAAATCATTGCTTCTGCATGATAATAGTTGGCCTGTTCTGTTGCTTCTTCAACATAGTCAGCAGCTTTTGCTGTACCATTGTCAACCAATGTGTGGATACCAATGTTGTTGAAGTACTGGTCACAGAAGTTCCAGTAACCTGCGATGCTGTACCAACCGTAAGGAACGGGTCTTGTTACGCTTGCAAAGAAATCATCCCAGTAAGCTTTGTGATCTTCGTCCTGAGGGAACAAAGATTTGTAACCTTCCCAGATTTCCTCGTCCAAAGTCAAAGGCATAGGCATCTGAGAGTTCTTAAGAGGAACGCCGGAAGCGTTTGTGATGGTTTCATCCTTGTAAATCTCCAGTCTTGCATTCCAACCGTCGATACCCCAACCCATGAATTTCAGAAGCAGGTATGCTTCGTAAGGATATTCACAAGATGTAGATACACCACCCATATACATGGTGGAGATTACGTTATGCTCTTTTTCATCAACTACATTGGGTGTTACATAAGGAACGATGTCCAGACCGTACTGCTCCTGATAGTCGCCGTTGCCCCACAGGTTCTGATAAGTCCAGAAACCTTCGGAGAATACTGCTACGTGACCTGTAGC
>CAYRLN010000181.1:0-4227 GCA_964425065.1 uncultured Lachnospiraceae bacterium
TATCGGTGGAGATGACACTTTGTTCGCATTGGTAGATGGTGTTTTAAGATTTGAAAGAAAAGGAAGAGACAAAAAGCAGGCTTCCGTATATCCTGTAGAGAAATAATGCGAATATCACGGGCTTCAAACCTAAAGTTTGAAGCCCAATTTTTTTAGAGGAGTAACTTATGTTTGCAGATAGAGCGACTATTTACGTTAGAAGTGGAAAAGGCGGAGACGGACATGTGTCATTTCGCCGCGAAAAATACGTTGCCAATGGCGGTCCCGATGGTGGAGACGGCGGCCGTGGCGGAGATGTTATATTTGAAGTTGATGAAGGCCTGAACACTCTGACGGAATTCAGACATATCCGTAAGTATCGTGCACAGGACGGCGAACCCGGCGGAAAGAGAAACTGCCGAGGAAAAGACGGACAGGATATTATTATCAAAGTCCCTGCCGGAACAGTTATCAAAGAAGAAGAGAGCGGCAAGGTCATTACTGATATGTCCGGAGACAACAAGCGTGTAACGCTGTTAAAAGGCGGAAAAGGCGGTAACGGTAACCAGCACTATGCCACAAGTACCATGCAGGTTCCCAAATATGCCCAGCCCGGACAACCCGCTCAGGAATTAAATCTGATGCTGGAGCTCAAAGTAATTGCAGACGTAGGACTGGTAGGATTTCCCAATGTAGGTAAATCCACTTTCTTATCCCGTGTTACAAATGCAAGACCAAAGATTGCCAACTATCATTTTACTACTTTAAATCCCAATCTTGGTGTTGTTGATTTGGATGATGCCAAAGGATTTGTTATTGCAGATATTCCGGGATTAATCGAAGGTGCTTCCGAGGGCGTGGGGCTCGGACACGAATTCCTCCGTCACATTGAAAGAACAAAAGTTATCATACACATTGTGGATGCTGCCGGCACAGAAGGAAGAGATCCCATTGAAGACATTTATACGATTGAAAAAGAATTAAATGCGTATAATCCTGAAATTGCAGCACGTCCCCAGATAATAGCTGCCAATAAGATGGATATGATTTACGATGAGGACAACGACATTGTAGCCCGTTTAAAGGCTGAATTTGAGCCGAAGGGGATAGAGGTGCTTCCCATATCGGCAGTAAGCGGACAAGGGGTCAAAGAACTGCTCTACAAAGTTTCAAGCATGCTTGAACAATTAGATGATGAGCCCATTATCTTTGAACAGGAATATTTCCCTGAGCTTATGATTACAGGCGATGAACCTTATACTGTCACCTACGATGCAGAGGAAGATGAGTACGTAGTGGAAGGTCCCCGTATTGAAAAAATGCTTGGTTATACCAACATTGACAGTGAAAAAGGATTTACCTTCTTCCAAAATTTCTTAAAGGACAATGGAATTCTGGAAGAACTGGAAAACCTGGGTATCCAGGAAGGCGATACCGTGCGTATGTACGGCCTTGCTTTTGATTACTACAAGTAGGAGGAAGTACTATGACAAGCAAACAGCGCGCATATTTAAAAGGTCTTGCCATGAATATCGATCCGATTTTTCAAATTGGCAAATCCAGTCTGACACCGGAAGTTACAGCGGCAGTTTCTGAAAGTTTTAATACAAGGGAACTGATAAAAGTAGCTGTCCTTAAAAACTGTATGGACGACCCCAGGGCAATTGCGGAAGTTTTAGCTGAACGCACCCAATCCCAGGTGGTTCAGGTGATTGGAAAAAAAATCGTTCTTTACAAAGAAAACAAAGATCATAAGAAGATTATTCTTCCTTAAGAGGAATTTCCATGGCAGAAAAAATAGGTGTTTTGGGCGGAACTTTTAATCCGGTTCACAATGGGCACATTCAATTGGCAGAAACTGCATATAGACAGGCCGGACTTGATTGCGTTATTTTTATGCCCAGTGGTAAATCCTATATGAAAAGAGATTTATATGTGCTCCCGGGAGAAGAACGTCTAAAATTGATTGATTTATCCATTTCAGATATTCCTTATTTTCAGACCTCTGATTTGGAACTCAAGCGTTCCGGGAACACATATACTTATGAAACATTAGAGATGTTGAAAGAGAAAAATCCCTCCTGTGATTATTATTTTATCATTGGTGCGGATTGTCTTTTCTCAATGGAAAACTGGGTAAATCCCCGTCGTATCTTTGATTCCTGTACCATTGTGGCAGCCGTAAGAAACGGTAGGGACAAAACAGAACTTGCCCAAAAAGCAAAGGAATTAAAAGAACGTTTTGATGCAAAAGTAATCCTGCTTGATTTTGAAGAAATAAGTGTTTCTTCTTCTGAAATTCGTGAAAAAATCAAAAAAGGAGAACCTGTGGATAGCCTTCTTCCCCAAAAAGCGGCGGACTATCTCTTAACAAAAGGATTTTTCAGAGTATAGGGAAATATAAATGAATCCAGTTGAAATTGACAATAAACAAATCAGAAAATCCATAAAAAAAACGCAGGATGGGAAGCGATATGAGCATACTTTGGGAGTTGCTTATACAGCGATAGCCCTTGCAATGAAATATGGAGCTTCTTTAAAAGATGCCGAACTTGCCGGACTTCTTCATGATTGTGCAAAATGTTTAAGCAATGAAGAAAAAATTTCTATTTGTGAGAAGAACGGCATTGAGATGACCGAGGTGGAGAAAAGGAATCCCTTTTTACTTCACGCGAAAGCAGGACGTTTTCTTGCCGAAACAGAATATAAAGTGAAAGATGCAGATATTTTAAATGCCATTTTGTATCACACAACCGGCAGACCGGGAATGTCTTTATTGGAAAAAATTGTTTTTGTCGCCGATTATATTGAACCCGGACGCAATCAGGCCCCCAACCTTACGGAAATCAGAAAATTGGCTTTCGAAGATATTGACCGGGCACTTATTTGGATTTTAAAGGATACCTTGGAGTATTTGGAAGCCGGTGGCGGCGAAACCGACCCGATGACGCAGAAAACGTATGATTATTATATGAATATACGGATAAAACAAACAGAGTAATCATGGAAAGGAAAGAAAAATGAACACTTCAAAAGAAATGACAAAACTGGCCATTGGCGCTTTGGAAGATAAAAAAGCTGAGGATATAAGAATTATTGATATTTCTGAAGTTTCTGTTATGGCAGATTATTTCATCATTGCCAGCGGTTCAAATCCCAGTCAGCTTCAGGCTATGGTTGATAACGTTGACGAGACTTTAGGCAGGGCAGGACATCCGGTAAAACAGATTGAAGGATACAACACCGCAAACTGGATTCTCATGGATTTTGGCGATATTATTGTCCATGTATTTGATAAGGAAAATCGACTTTTATATAATCTGGAAAGAATCTGGCGTGACGGAAAAACAATTGAAAAAGAAGATTTAAACTAAAGAAAAAACCTGTAAGGATTAGGAGTTCCCTAAACATTACAGGTTTTAATTTTTTGCGACTTGTTATTCCCTGTCTGAGTTTCCAAGACGCATATAAAAAGAGACTAAATACAATCCGCAAAGTCCGACCAATGTATAGACAATGCGGGAAATCCAAGACATTTCACCAAACAGGAATGCAACAAGGTCAAATTGAAATAACCCAATCAATCCCCAGTTAATAGCACCAATGATGGCAACTGTCAGGGCCGCTCCGTCAATATATTTATTTCCCATTGATATTTACCTCCTTTGTGCTTAGTATGTACAGAAAAAAAAGGATTATGCATCTTCAAATGCACAATCCTTCTTCAAAATCAATATTATTTATAAATACGGAAGATTCCGAACACTTTTCCAAGAATCTGACAATCATCTACGATAATGGGATCCATATAATCATTCTCCGGCTGCAAACGGATGTGTCCGTTTTCTTTATAGAATGTTTTGACAGTAGCGGAATCGTCAATGAGTGCAACTACAGTATCTCCGTTTTGTGCGGTGTTACATGCGTGAACAAATACCTGGTCACCGCTGTAAATGCCCACATTAATCATAGAATCCCCACGGACATTTAAAATAAAAGAGTCACCCTTCGGAACAATGGAAGCGGGAACAGGGAAATAACTGTCAATATTTTCCTCTGCCAAAATAGGTTGGCCCGCTGCAACATTTCCGATAATAGGCAGATTAACCATTTCCGTTCTAACCATCTGAAAACTGTCATCGCAAATTTCAATTGCCCTGGGTTTCGTCGGGTCACGACGGATATAACCATTTTTTTCTAAAGTTTCTAAGTGAGAGTGAACGGAAGAAGTAGATTTCAAATTAACCG
>CAYRLN010000182.1:0-4205 GCA_964425065.1 uncultured Lachnospiraceae bacterium
GGATTTGCCATTGAGTTTGTCCTCTTGGGAGTACAGACAGATGCCATCTTCCTGTATTTCATCATCTTGGCAATCCTCGCATTACAGGTTCCTTACTATCAATTTAAGTCATTAAAGAAATTTTACATAGCATACAACATCCTTTTCACTTTAGTTGCCGGCATCCGTATTGTCAAAGATGTCACTGCATTGGATGTAGATTCCTTATTGGTTATTATCTGCGTATACCTCCTGTTCTTTGTTGTCTACACCTTGGGCAAAATTTGTCAGCTTTTCAGCGACGATGCCCTTGGCTATGCGGAGGATCAGGCCGATAGACAAAAAGTTATTCTGGACGCCGTTTTGGATATTTCCCTCACCGTACAGGAAGAATCCACTCAAAGCCGTACCCTCATGGATGAATTGGTTGATTCCTCACAGCGTGTGGCAGATAGCATGAAAGAAATTTCCGATGCCACAAACAATACGGCTCACAACATCGAAGAACAAAATACCATGACCCAGAGCATTCAGGAAGCCATCGAAGAAACCGGCGACCGTTCCAAACACATGGTTGAAGTGGCAACTGACTCCAATGCAAACATTCAGGAAAACATCAAAGTCATGGAGGAATTAAAGCAACAATCCGAAAAAATTGCCTCTACAAATGAAGAAGTTACTGTTGCCATGGAAAAACTGCAACAGAAAACAAAAGAAGTGGAAGATATTACAGGCATGATCCTGAAAATTTCCAACCAGACTAACCTGTTGGCGCTTAACGCTTCCATCGAAAGCGCCCGTGCCGGAGAAGCCGGAAAAGGATTTGCAGTGGTTGCAGACCAGATCAGACAACTCGCTGAGCAGACCAAAAACTCCACTGAGGAGATTTCCCGTATTGTCAATGAACTGAACTTAAATGCAGATGACGTAGTCCGTTCTGTTGAAAGTTCTGTTGAGGCTACCGACAATCAGACCAAAAATATTGTTTCCGCCTCCGAATCCTTTGAAAAATTAAATGTGAATATGACTGAATTGATCCAGGATATCAATGAAATTGATTCCCGCATCACCGGTTTGTACGAATCTAACAACAAGATTGTAGAAAACATTTCCCAGCTCTCCGCTGCAACCCAGCAGATTACAGCCAGCGCTGAACAGGTACAGGAAATGAGTGAACGCAACCTGGTAAGTGCTGAGGATGTAAAACATTCCATTGGAAGAATCAATGAGTCCACAGACAATATGAAACAATACTTATAAAAGTTCTTTAAACCAAATTCAAAAAGCGTGCAACCGGTAAGCGGTCTGCACGCTTTTCTGCTGGTGCGATACCTTGACTTTTGCATTAAATTTCGATACTCTAACTATAGTTATAAGCCGTCCTTATGAAGGACAGGATGGAGGATATATGAAAAAAATCGCAAGCTTTACCATTGACCACATCAAATTACAACCCGGCGTGTATGTTTCCCGTAAAGACCATGTAGGCGACAGCGTTATTACCACCTTTGATTTGCGCATGACAAGCCCTAACGAAGAACCGGTTATGAACACGGCAGAAATGCACACCATCGAGCATCTGGCAGCAACCTTCCTTCGCAATCACGCAGTCTACGGCGACAAGACCGTTTATTTTGGTCCCATGGGTTGCCGGACAGGCTTTTACCTGCTTCTTGCCGGTGACTATGAATCAAAGGATATTGTAGATTTAATGATTGAGATGTACGAATTCATCCGTGACTTCAAGGATGAAGTTCCCGGTGCTTCCCCAAAAGATTGTGGCAACTATTTGGACATGAACCTTGGTATGGCAAATTATTTGGCCAAGAAATATTTGGATCAGGTACTATATAACATTACCCCTGACAGACTGATTTACCCGGAATAAAAATCTTGAACCGAAAGGAAACTTTAATATGAAAAAAATTGGTATTATCGGCGCCATGGATTTAGAAGTAGATGCGCTGAAAGCAGAAATGCAGGTCTCTCAGATTGCGAAACGGGCTTCCATGGAATTTTATGAAGGAACATTAAATGACACAAATGTCGTTATTGTAAAGAGTGGTATCGGAAAAGTAAATGCCGCACTTTGTGCGCAGATTCTTATTGACGCTTTTGAAGTTAGCCATATTATCAATACCGGTGTGGCAGGCTCCCTGAATGCTGATTTGGATATAGGGGATATCCTTATTTCCACGGATGCCGTTCACCATGACATGAATGTCACAATTTTTGGTTATCAGCTTGGCGAGGTCCCCCAGATGGGACTTCGGGAATTCCCTGCTGACCCTGACATGGTAAAAGTAGCCATGGAAACTTGTAAAGAAGTAAACCCGGACATCAACGTGCGCTCCGGCAGAGTTGCCAGCGGTGACCAGTTCATCTCCGACAAGGCTACAAAAGAATTTATCATTGAGAACTTTAAAGGTGACTGTGCAGAAATGGAAGGCGCATCCATCGCCCACGCTGCCCACTTAAATAACATTCCCTTTGTTATTATCCGCGCCATCTCCGACAAAGCGGACGACAGCGCAGAGATGGATTATCCTACTTTTGAAAGAGAAGCCGCTAAGCATTCCGCTAAGCTGGTAAAGCATATGATTTGTAAGCTGTAAATAGCGCCTCATATTTTATCCGAAACTATACCCAAAATCGAATGCCGCAGAGAAAAATCTGCGGCATTTATCTATCCAACCAAATATAAATATAAATCTTCCAAATTGGGAGTCTGTTCCCTCACTTCTCCCACACTAAGCACTTCGTCCGATACAATACGCAAAGAAATCTTACCAAGTACCTGTGTGATATTCGCAATCTTAAAAGGTCCGTTTTCATATTCCTTTTGTTCCTCTTCTGTTACTAAAACTTCGAAAACTTTCCCTTTCATCATAGAAAGTAGTTCTTCTACGCTACCCTTTGCGATAATCTTTCCACTATTAAGGATAATAACTTCTTTGGAGATAAACTCAATATCAGACACTACGTGTGTTGCCAAAAGAACTATTTTATTTTTTGCTATATCACTGATAAAGTTTCGTATTCTGATTCGCTCCTTTGGATCTAACCCCGCAGTAGGCTCGTCCATAATCAATATATCCGGATTACCGAGTAGTGCCTGAGCAATCAGGATACGTTGTTTCATTCCTCCCGAATATGCCTTCAATTTCTTGTGTTTGTCCGCTGTCAAATTCACTGTTTCAAGGAGTGCTTTTATCTGCTCACCCGCCTGCTTTTTTTTCAAGCCTTTGAGAGAAGCCATATACCATAAAAACATTTCTCCGGTAAATTCATCATAAATTCCCTGTTGCTGCGGCATATACCCCAGAAGTTTTCGATATTCTTTCCCCAGACTTCCGGCGTCCTTTCCATCCAAAAGAATTTCTCCTTTATCCGGTTTTAAATTCTGTGTAATTATATTCATTAATGTACTTTTTCCGGCTCCGTTTGGTCCTAACAATCCATAAATTCCCGGCGTCAATTCCAGCGAAAAATCCGAAATCGCATATGTTAATCCCCTATTATAACTTTTTTGAATATTTTTTAACTCCAGTTTCATTTTCAATCCTCTTGTTTCAGATGCTACATACCAAACAACCACATTTTTCCGATACTCATGTTATATCTTAAGAAAAGCATCGCGATAATTGCAATAATTCCTACACCTATTGCCACTGCCAACATCTCATTTTTTGTTATTTTGGACAATCCTATTCCAACGATTCCCACGCTGATAAAAGAAAGTAATTTTACTAAGAAGATTATTGCTATATTAAAAGCTACCGTTCCTCCCGCGATGAAATTCACGCTGGTAAAATCACTCATCAAATGACTGGACCATTGCAATCCATCTATATGATAAAATTCCAAAAACAAAGGACCTTCCACCAGAATAAATACCAAAAGAACACTGATTAAAATACAGGAAAACTGTGCCTTACTTAAATCTGCTCTTCCCCGGACTGTAGAACGCAACAATTTGGCTACACCTCTTTTCTCGTCCGAGGTATATACACCGCATGTCATAATCATAATTGCTACCGTACCTATAATCCATAAAAGGACTTCCCGGGAAGAGTCTTTCCACAAGGACAAATATGCCATCTCATCTATCATATATTTGTCCGAAATATCTCCCTCTTTTTTTTCTAATAGTGCCAGTTGCTCTTCAACTACTGTAATTCCTTCTACCCTCCTTGAAATTTCCTCGTATAATTGTTCACGCAACA
>CAYRLN010000183.1:0-4178 GCA_964425065.1 uncultured Lachnospiraceae bacterium
GAGATGATATTTCTCAGGCTGAAATCGACAAGATGAGAGAGATTACAGTAGATGCTTCTCTCAGCGATCCTGCATCTCTTCCTAAGCCTATTTTGAATGCATTGATTGAAAAAGCTATTGCAGATAAAGTATGGAGTGATGAAGATATCGCTATTTACGAAGAGAAGAAGAGCAATATGAACTTTTTGTTCAACTTCCTTTCTGAAGCTGCTAAGACAGCTCTTGTTGGCCTTGCTATGGCAGACAAGGAAAACATCGTTTCTACAAAGATTTTTGATGGTATGATTGAAGGCCGTGTTTCTAAGCAGTTAAAAGATATCTGCTTGTTAGACCAGACTTACGTTAAAGCAGAAGATGGAAAGCAGACTGTTGCTGCATATCTTAAGTCTGTAAACAGCGCTATCGTTATCAACAAAGTTGTTCGTTTTGAAGTTGGCGAAGGCATGGAAAAGAAGAGCGAAAACTTTGCAGATGAAGTTGCAAAGCAGCTTGGCTAATTACAAGTTACTCATAAAAAGTCAAAAAATAATCCCGGGAAGTGCTTGCGCTTACCCGGGGTTTTTTGTTTTATGAAATTAAATTGGGATTTGGGGAGATGATTTTTGGTGATTATGGAATGCATTTACGTGCTATCAAACAGCAAACTATTTAGGCAAGTAAATTAAAAAACGCCAGAGTACCTTTTCAAAGGGTTTGACCAAAAAAAGTTGTAGAGGCACGTAATTTAACCATCACATGGCCATGCAGGCAGGTTTGCGAACAAGTTCTCTCACTGCCTGGGCATTCGCCGTATAAAGGGTAGCACCTCCAAAATCCAGCCGCTTTGCGTCTGCGTAGCACAAAGTGCCACTGCTGATTTTGTCGGTGTCGCGCCAAGAAAAGTAAATGCCTGCTTCGCAGGCGCTTCCTTTTCTATTTAGCGCGACAACTCCCAATTGTTCTCTTAGTATCGCTTTTTTTTGATGCATGTGGTAGAATAGCAGATAGTAAAAAGAATTGTAGAAATGATATAGAAATAATAGTGAGGAAATCATGCGAATGTATTTAATCCGACACGGTGAGACTGACTTAAATAAACATAAGATATTGCAAGGACGAAGTGATCATGAACTCAATGAGTATGGCAGAGAACTTGCATGCGTTACAGGAAAGGCTCTTAAAGATGTGTCATTTGATTTGGTATTCACATCTCCTTTGAAGCGGGCAAAGGAAACGGCACAGCTTTTAATTTCGGAAAATGAGAGGGCGGTACAACCACCTATTATAGATGAAGAAAGGATACAGGAAATCAGTTTTGGGGATTTTGAAGGGAAATGTTACGGTAAGGATAACTTTAATATGCCGGATCCCGATTTCTTGAATTTTTTTGAAAAACCGGAGGCTTATAAAACGCCGCCGGGGGGAGAGAGTTTTGAAGAGGTATTATCCAGAACCGGCAGTTTTCTTCGGGAACTTGCAGGGAATGGCACGTACAAAGACAAAACCATTTTGGTGTCCACACACGGCTGTGCGTTGAAGGCCATCCTTGCAAATGTGAGCAACACGCCAATCCCGGAATTTTGGGGCGATGGTGTACATAGAAATTGTGCCGTTTCCATAGTGGATGTGACAGATGGAGTGGCAATCGTCAGGGAAGACGGAAGGCTGTATTACTAGGAGGTATTGAGATGAAAAGAAAATTATTGATGATGTTTACAATAACAGCAATGATATTTACTTTGGTAGCTTGCGGCGATGAAATCGGTAAAAAGGCAGAAGAGGCATGGCAGGATGCCCAAGAAAAGATTATGGAGGCCGTAAAAGAGGAAATAAGCGACCAGGTGCAGAAGATTATGGAAGAGAATCAAGTGGAAATTCCGGAAGATTTTAACATTGAAGATTTCAATGTGGAAGAATTGGAAGATGCCACAGGTCTTGATTTCAGCACGCTGGAAAATATAGAAAAAATAGATTTGGGTGAGTTGGACCTTAGTCAATTGGAAGAATTGTTGGAGCAACTGCTGAGTGTTGATTTTGAAGCAATTGAGAGTAATTTGGCCGAGTAAGCAAAGAAAGTTATTATTTGGAGGGTATTATGCGTAAAGAATATACCAACCCCATTATCAGAGGTTTTTATCCGGACCCCAGCATTTGTTATGCGGAAGGCTATTTTTATATTGTGTGTAGCAGTTTTCAGTTTTTCCCGGGACTGCCTTTATTCCGCAGTAAAAATATGACAGATTGGGAACCCATCGGTCATTGTATGACAAGGATTAGTCAACTTGATTTAAATGAGATGGGGGCATCCGGCGGTCTTTTTGCACCGTCTATCCGTTACAACAATGGAAGATTTTATGTGGTATGTACTAACGTGGGCGGATATGGGAATTATTATGTTTATACAGAGGATATTATGAGTGGTGAGTGGTCCGAGCCTGTTTTAATCGACAGACCGGGAATTGATCCGTCCTTACTTTTTGACGGGGACAAGACCTACTTTATCAGCAATGGTGACGACGATGATGGAACGAATGGAATTTCTGTTTGTGAGATCGATTTAGAGACCGGAAAAGTCCTGACAAAGAGTAGATGTATTTCCCAGGGAACGGGAGGAAGATATTTGGAGGGACCCCACCTTTATCACATTGGAGAGTATTATTATCTTCTTGTGGCAGAAGGAGGTACCGAGTACGGTCACATGGAATGTCTGCTCAGAAGTAAAGATATTTATGGTCCTTACGAGATTTGTCCTGTGAATCCTATTCTTACAAACAGGAATTTGGGAGGCTATTTTATTCAGGGTTCCGGACATGCGGATATTGTGGAGGATGAAGACGGACAGTGGTGGATGGTTCATTTGGCATTCCGCCAGCAGGATCAGTGGAGACCCTTCCACCAGTTGGGGCGTGAGACGTTCTTGGAGCCCATTTTCTGGAATGAAGATGGTTGGTTTAGTGTAGGAACAGACGGAACTTCCAGAGCGGCTTATATTGTGGAAAACGGCAAGTGTGAGGCGAAACTCACCGCCGAGTATCCCAAAGAAAAATGGAGCTTAAACAGAAAGACGGCACTCTTTGTCAGAAGGCCGGACTATAGTAACTATCAGTTTAATGAGGATAACAGCTTTGCCCTAAAGGGAACGGAGGCAAAACTGCAAAGTCTTGGAAATGTGACCTTTGTAGGTATGCGTCAGCGCGAATTCGAAACAGATTTTTCTGTGAAGATAGATGGTAGCACGATGCTGGAAGGACAGCATGCAGGTATTGTTGCGTACATGTCGGAAAAAGATTTCTTTGCGATAGATGTGCTGAAAGAAAAAGATACATATGAAGTATTTTGTAAAGGTGTAGTAGGTTCTTTGACCATACCTTTGGATGGAGTAACCATTAATTCAGTTGATGTTAAAATCCGCATTGAGACAAAGCATCAGAGTTATGAGGCGTTTGTATATGTGTCAAAATCCGGAAAAGAAGAATGGGTAAGTCTTGGAAGTATGGAATCTAAGTATTTGACCAGTGAAGTTACCGAAGGATTTACCGGAGTTTTACTTGGAGCATATTGCGAAGCCGACGAAAAAGGTGACAGTGGATTTGTAAGATTTGATACTCTTGTCTGTCAGGAATAGGAAGCGAGAAAAAATGGAGAATTTGATGAGAATCCACAGAGATTTTGTGGAAAGCAGAAAAGCCTTTGATGTGAAATACCGTAAAGTAACATTGCAGAGATTGAGAGAGGCGATTGTTTTTCATGAAAAGGAAATCTGCGAGGCGTTGAAGGAGGATTTGGGAAAATGTGAAACGGAAAGTTACATGTGTGAAGTAGGCTTGACACTCAATGAACTTTCTTATGTGGAAAAACGTCTTTCCAAATGGACAAAACCGAAAAAAGTGTCCACTTCCCTGGCGAATTTTCCGGCTAAAAGCTATATTTATCAGGAACCTTTCGGCGTGGTTCTGATTATGTCTCCCTGGAACTATCCTTTTTTGCTTTGTATGGAACCATTAATTGGTGCCATTGCGGCGGGAAACAGTGTGGTATTAAAACCCTCAAATTATTCCCCTGCCACTTCAGCGATTATAAAGAAAATCGTGGAAAGAGCATTTGAAAGAGGACATGTTTCTGTAATAGAAGGCGGAAGGGCGGAAAATACTGCCCTGCTAGAGCAAAAATTTGATTATATTTTCTTTACCGGTGGGGGA
>CAYRLN010000184.1:0-2849 GCA_964425065.1 uncultured Lachnospiraceae bacterium
GGGCCATACAATTAATTACAATCTTTATTCTTCTGTTTTTATCTGCATTCTTTTCCTCTGCAGAGACTGCTTTCAGTACCGTAAACCGTGTACGGATGCGTGCTCTTGCCGAAGAAGGAAACAAAAGAGCCTCTGTTGTCATTAAAATCCTTGACGATTATGGCAAGATGCTCAGTTCGATTCTGATTGGTAACAACATCGTAAACATCACTGCTTCTTCTCTTGCAACCACTTTTACCATCCGCCTTACGGGTGGCAACACTTATGTTGGCATTGCGACCGGCATACTGACCATACTGGTTTTGTTATTTGGAGAAATTACACCTAAGAACTGGGCGAAATCTTATTCTGATTCCATTTCCCTGGCCTATTGCAAAATTATATATTGTCTGATGAAATTATTGACACCTGTCATCTATATTGTTGACTTGCTGGCAAAAGGCATTATGAAATTGCTTCATATTGACCCCAACAAAAAAGATATTATGACAGAAAGCGAGTTGAAAACTTATGTTGACGTGAGCCACGAAGATGGTGTAATCGAATCCGAGGAACGTGAAATGATCTACAACGTGTTTGACTTTTCCGATTCTCAGGCAAAAGATGTTATGATTCCCCGTATCAATATGGTGACTGTCAGCGAGGATGCAACCTACGAGGAACTTTTGGAAATATTCCGTGAATCCATGTACACCCGTATTCCTGTCTACAAAGAAGACCAGGATAACATTATCGGCCTTGTAAACATAAAGGATTTTATTCTTACCTCTGATAAAGACAGTTTCCGTATTGCCGACATTATCCGTGAAGCCTACTACACCTACGAGTTCAAAAAAACTTCCGACTTGATGTTTGAGATGCGTGAAAAAACCTATAACGTTGCTTTTATTTTAAACGAATACGGCGCAACCGTGGGCATGATTACTTTAGAGGACCTGTTAGAAGAAATTGTCGGTGAAATCCGCGACGAATACGATACCGACGAGGAAGAACTGATTCAGGAAATCGATGACAATATTTATCTTGTAGAAGGCAGTATGAAGCTTGATGATATCAACGATGCTTTGGATACCGACTTAGAATCGGAAGATTACGACTCTATCGGTGGTATTATTATCGAAGCGCTTGACAGATTGCCGGAAGACGAAGAAGAAGTTACTTTGGAGGACGGTACTACCCTCAAAGTGCAGGGCATTGAACAAAACCGTATTATGAAGGTTTTGATGACAATTCCCGACAAAGGCGATGAAACAGATATGGAAGAAACCGGCGAAAGGGATTCTGAAGATTAATCTACATAAAAAACGGTGGCTTTCTTAACCGAAAGTCACCGTTATTTTTGTACCTTTTCCCATTTCACTTTCCACTTCCAAAACAGCCTCATGCTTTGCCACAATATGTTTTACAATTGCAAGCCCAAGTCCCGTCCCGCCTGTCGATTTCGACCGGCTCTTGTCAACCCGGTAAAAACGTTCAAATATCCTTTCTCTGCTTTCATCCGGTATGCCAATTCCGGTATCTTCCACTTCGAGCACTGTCTTATCCCCCATGGGATAAACCCTTACTGTCACACTTCCATCCTCGTTATTGTACCGGATGGCGTTATCTGTCAGATTGTAAAGTACCTCTTCCAACATTTGTTTGTTGCCAAGTACCTTTCCTTCGCTTCCCTCCAGATTTAATGTGACATGATGTTTCTCCGCATTTATCTGAAGCATATCCACACAGGTCTGTGCAAGCGTATATAAATTAATTTCATCAAACACTTCTTCCTGGTTCCCACTGTCAAGTTCGGATAACCGGATAATATCATTTATCAAAGTCAGGAGTCTGTTAGAGTTTTTATGAATGCCTTTTGCAAACCGGATTACATCTGCATCGGAAGCCATGCCTGTTTCAATCAGTTCCGCATATCCTGAAATGGATGTGAGCGGGGTCTTCAATTCATGGGATACATTGGCGGTAAACTCCTGCCGCACTCTAGCGTTTTTCACGATATCCTCGTGCTGCGCCTTTATCATGGAAATAAAGGGCTGCAATTCATCATAGGTATCAATTTCATCCCCTTCGTCCAAGTTTTTCGCCATTTTTTCTATGGGCATAATTAAACTTTTCGTCAGGAAATGTGCCATTGTCAGGCAACTGATCAATAATACCGCTACGATAAACAACAAAAGCGGCACTGCATTGCCGAAAACACTCCACAGATTTCTCGCATCTTTTGCCACACGGAGAACGTTTCCGTCATCCAGCAGTTTGGCGTAATAATAGGTGTCTTTTCCAAGCGTTACGGATTCACGGACCGCTTTTCCCTCTCCGGTTTTCAGCGCCTCCATAATCTCCGGTCTTTCCCCATGATTTTCCATGGAAGAGGATTGTACTTTATTGTCGTAGAGCACCTCGCCTTCCGGAGAAACAAGGGTAATCCGCAGGGTATCTCCCGGAATGGAACTATCCTGCCCGATGTCTCCCGCCGCTACACACTGCTCCAATATGACACTGTACACCTGCAAGTCATCAAACACCTGCTTGTGAAACAAGTTATAAAAGGCGGCACTGGTCAAAACCAGTGTCGCCAGAATCGATACTACCGCAATCAAAATCAATTGCCCATTAATTTTTTTCTTCATACTTTTATTCCATGGCAGTCATGATATAACCCACGTTCCTGACGGTTTTAATCATGCTTCCGCCTTCCTTTAACTTCTGACGTAATGTTTTTATATGCATATCAAGAGTTCTGGATTCTCCTTCAAAATCCGTCCCCCACACTTTTTCCAAAATCACTTCTCTTGTGGTAACAATGCCCGCATTCGTCATAAGCAGTTTTAAAAGTTCATATTCCTTAT
>CAYRLN010000184.1:2859-4163 GCA_964425065.1 uncultured Lachnospiraceae bacterium
CTTATAGGTTAATTCACAATGGCTCCCACCTACATAAACCGCGTGTTTTTCCCTATCCAAGGTCACATCTCCAATGACAAGAACCTTTTCCTCGCTTCCTTTATCCCCGCTTCTGCGAAGTAGTGCTTTTACTCTGGAAATAAGTTCCATAACCCCAAAGGGTTTTACCATATAATCGTCCGCTCCCATATCCAGCCCCTTCACTTTGTCCAGTTCCGTGGTCTTTGCGGTAACCATTATAATGGGCAGATTCTTGGTGGCGGAATCTACACGAAGTTTTTTTACAATTTCTAAGCCATCCTCGTCGGGGAGCATTACGTCCAAAAGCACCAGGTCGGGAATCTGAATTTTCATTTGTTTATGAAAATCCTGTGCACATTCAAATTCTTCCACAGTATAACCCACATTCTTCAGTGCGAAGGTCTCAATTTCCCTGATATTTTTGTCATCCTCTACTACATAAACAATAGACATGCTCGCTTCCTTTCTTATATCCTAGGGCAGCGTATACTTGCTTCTGTACGCCATCACACGACCCTGGAAATCCAGATTATCGCTGGCCTTTAAGGTATCCTTATACTCATGTGCCTCAAAATCATCATCGCCACTCTGCATCAGATTTACGGCGATATTGGAACAATGATCTGCCACTCTCTCAAAGTTTGTTGTAATATCGGAAAGAATAAAGCCAAGTTCAATGGTACATTTGCCCTTGCGCAGTCTCTTCACATGGCGTTTCTTCATTTCCACGTTAAGCTGGTCGATCACCTCTTCCAAAGGCTCCACAAGTTCAGCCATTTCCAGATCTTCGCTCTCAAATATATTGATAGACATGTTTAAAATATCTTTGATTGCGCCGGCAAATACTTGCAATTCCTCTGTGGCTTTGTCAGAGAACGACAATTGTTTATCATGCATCTCATCTGCCGCTTCCTTGACATTTAACGCATGGTCGGAAATTCTCTCGAAATCCCCTATGCAGTGAAGCAGTATGGACAGCGTCTGGCTTTCCTTTTCCGACAAATCCCGGCTGCTGAGTTTTACCAGATAAGTGCCCAGTTCGTCCTCAAACTTGTCCACTTCGGATTCCAATCTGACCACTTCGTTCGCCTCATCTTCGTTATAATTGTAAAGCAGATTAATTGCCATTTCCATGGATTTACGCGCAAGATCCGCCATAACTACTGCAACATGCTTGCAACGCTCCAGCGCAAGACCGGGTCTGTCCAGGAAACGTGCGTCCAAAGATTTGCGTACTTTCTCTTCTTCCGAAAGTTCTACTTCCTGTACTGCACCTTCCGGAA
>CAYRLN010000185.1:0-4151 GCA_964425065.1 uncultured Lachnospiraceae bacterium
CTCTACTACCGCATCTACGCCACCAATAATGGTGTAATCCTGGTTGACCAGGGAAGCGAACTTTGATTCCAGCACCTTCTCCACCTCTTTAATTACATCCGGGCTGGTTCTGTCCATAACAGCAATACGCCTTGCAACGTCCGCCTGTCTGTCAGGCGGCAGTGATGCGATAATGGTCGCTGCCTGTCCGGATGACATGTAAGACAAAATAAGTGCAATTGTCTGCGGATGCTCGTCCTGAATAAAGTTCAAAAGCTGTGTAGCATCCACTTTTTTGATGAATTCGAAAGGCTTTACCTGCAGGGAAGCCGTCAGTTTGCTGATAACCTCCACTGCTTTTTCGGAACCCAGGGCATGCTCCAACAGTTCCTTGGCATAACCGATACCGCCTTCCGCAATATATTGCTGTGCAAGACACACTTCGTAAAATTCATTAATAACTTCTTCCTTCAACTGCGGCGTAACACTTCTTGTGTTCGCAATCTCCAGCGTCAGTTCCTCGATTTCTTCCTCTTTCAGGTGTTTAAAAATACCTGCCGATCTTTCCGGACCCAAAGTGATAAGCAGTACCGCTGCTTTTTGTAATCCGCTTATTCCGCCATCATATCCTCTCATAACTGCAGATTACCCCCAATCCTCGTTCAACCAGTTTCTCAGCAGATTTGCCGCAGATTCCGGATTATCGTCCACGAATTTTTCGATCATCTTTCTAGTCTCGGATTTCGCTTCCAATTCAATATCTTCAATTTCGGGCTCAGGTGCAGATTGAAGCAGTGTTTCCACGGAAAGTTCTTCCTCCTGGGAAACTTCCTTCTTGCCGGCCATACTCTTGAGCAATACAAAAGCCAAAAGCGCCAATATAATAATAATCAGCACAATAGAAAGAACATCCGTCGTACTTACAGATAAGCCTTCTGCGTCTACAAACAGCGGTTCTTCATATGCCAAAATAGTAATCTTCTCTCTCGGGATTCTGGTTGCATTTGCAACCGCTTCATACATTTCCTCATCGACAACAAGTTTTTTGATACTGTTGTTTGCCAGTTTATACTCTTCCCAGTTTGTCCCCGCGAGCAATCCCTGTCTCTTTACATCTTCCTCTTTGATTACGCGGTAACTGATTGCGGAAATAGACATGGAAGAACTCTCGTACTTGATAACGCCGGGTGCTGTGATGGCACTCTTCATCTGTTCATTGACAAGATAATCTATTTCTTTTTCGGATACGGTAGACTCACTGTTTTCACCGGTCTGCCATAAATATCCGTTCTCATCATTGGAATCCGTTCCGGGCACGCCACCGCTGGCACCGGTATTTTCCGATTCGTATTCGTAATAGTGGGAATAATATCCCTGGTCTTTTCCGTCGGGAACGGAATAGGAATGAATCACTTCTTCGTAACTGGAATAATCCACTTCCAGATTACTTGCCACGGAAACAAGGTCGTACTGTTTGGTTCCGATCAGCACCTTCGTAACTTCATCGCCCAGCAGTGCTTCCGCCTGGGTTTTTAACTGCAACATGGAACTCGCCTTACCGCTGATGGAATAATCTTCCTCACCGGAATAAAGCAGGTTTGCATCTGTATCTACAATTGTAATGTTTTCAATGCTCGTACCCAGACCGGTAGCTGCTGCTTTTGCAATATTGGCTGCCTGTTCCGTGGTCATCTTGTCCCGCAGTGTAAGCTGAATCCATGCGGAAATCTCCTCGTTTGTTGCAAGCAAAGTACCGGACTGATCCGGAATATCAAGCACAACTTCCGCCTTGCGTACCGCATTCTGGCTCTCAATCGCATCCTCCAACTGACCTTCCATATACACTTTGTAACGGCGCTGTTTATCCGCCTCGGTAGTGGAAAATCCGCCACTCGTGACATCATCAATAGTCCAC
The DNA here is from genome assembly GCA_964425065.1 of uncultured Lachnospiraceae bacterium. Taxonomy (GTDB): domain Bacteria; phylum Bacillota; class Clostridia; order Lachnospirales; family Lachnospiraceae; genus Acetatifactor. Next base: position 1,895 of record CAYRLN010000185.1, read on the forward strand.
GCATCCGGCACATATCCTGCAGATGCTACCGCAAGACTCGCCTGGGAAACCTGGCTGTTTAAAACTTTAATATTTAACGCGTCGTCCGAAATCTCGTAAGTAATATCCGCATCATCCAAAATGGCTTGGATTTCCGCCGTCTCCGTTGTTGTATCACATGTTCTCCAAAGCGTGTATTGGGGCTTTGCGAATACATAGATTAAAATAGCAAACGTAAACACAACCACGGATGCAATACTTACAATAATCGTTTTTTGTTTGGATGTAAATTTATTCCACCACTCCAGAACCTTTTGAAGCAGTTCTTTTGCCTTATCCTGCATGTTCCTTCTCCTTGATTCTTTCGTTTCTCACCTAAATCTGCATATTCATAATCGTTTGATATGCCTCTAAAATCTTATCTCTGAGTGCAACCGTATACTGCAGAGCGGTTGATGCTTTTTGCAGGGCAATCGTCAAATCATGGGTGTTCTCGGTCTCTCCCAGAGCCCATTTTATCTCTTCGTTCTCATAGTCTGAAAGATAACTGTTTGTGGTCTGTATATTGCTGATTGCTGTGTCCAAAAAAGAATCAAACAAAGTTCCGTCTGTTGTAATGCTGTCCGTCGACAAGCTGCCTGACAGAAGCCCCGTCTTAGTCAAATCAGTTATTGAATTAATGTTTGTGCCTGTTCCAAGTGTTGAAATTCCACTGATTCCTGAGAAATCCATACCTGTTTTCTCCCTTTCGTATCTTAATTATTTACACTCTGTTTTCTACCGGTAATTACTGTGAGATTTCCAATCCCTTCAGCGCCATAGACTTGCTTGCGGAAAATGCGGTTGCATTTGCTTCATAGGATCTGCTGGCATCTATCAGATTCGTCATCTCTGTAACAATATTCACATTGGGATATGTAACATATCCGTTCTCATCCGCATCGGGATGGGATGGATCGTAAACCATGTTCATATCTGTCCACGTATCCTCCTGAACAGATGTTATCTTGACGCCGCTTCCGACGTAACTGCTGCGTCTCTCGTTAAAAATACTGCTAAAAGATGCACCGGAGCCCGCTCCCTTTTCCTCAAAAGTAACAACTTTTCTGCGATAAGGAGTGCCGTCTTCCGTTCTGGTAGTGTTGGCATTTGCCACGTTCTCGGAAATAACATCCATACGATATCTCTGTGCTGTCATTCCGGATGCATTGATGTTAAATGCGGTAAACATACTCATCCCTTAAGTCCTCCTTTCCTATTTCATCACCATCTGCAGGTTTGCAAATTCCTGCGTGATGCTTTCCATGAGTCCCTGATATTTCAATTGGTTTTCCACCAACATAACATTTTCATTTTCAATATCTACATTGTTTCCGTCCAGACGATAAGACAAATCCGCATTATCTGTGTATACCTCGCCGCGAAGTTTGGACAGTTCAATATTGTTCACTCTTGAGTCCATGTTTGAAGCGGATGATGCGGAGCCAAGTGCCTTACGGAGTTCCGACTCAAAGGCTACGTCCTGTCTTTTGTAATTGGGTGTATCCACATTAGCAATATTGTTGGAAATGGCCTCGTTACGCTTCCATGAAGCATCCGCTGCACGGTCCAACACATTGATATAATTAAATGCAGTTGAATTAATCATTTAAACATCCTCCGTTCCGTCAGATTATAGTCCGACCACCTTATTCTATTATAGTTTATTTAAGAAAAAAGACAACCCTTTTTGCCAAAAAAGGACTTATGAATTACTCATAAATCCTTTTACTGTTTACCAATCCATTGGCCTATAATTTAGTTTTTCCGATTCTGCTTTTTTAGTTCTTCAATTTCGTCGAATACTACATCATTCAATACTTTGATATAAGTGCCTTTCATACCTGATGACCGGGACTCGATAACGCCGGCGCTTTCAAACTTACGAAGTGCATTTACGATAACCGAACGGGTGATGCCAACCCGGTCCGCAATCTTGCTGGCTACCAAAATACCTTCCATTCCGTTCAACTCATCAAAAATGTGGGTGATGGCTTCCATCTCGGAGAAGGACAATGTGCTGATTGCTGACTTCACAACCGCCAGCTTGCGGCTTTCCTCCGCGCTTTCTTCATTGACTGCACGAAGCATTTCCAATCCTACCACCGTAGAACCATATTCACATAAAATAATATCGTCAATGTCATAAGGATGATCACATTTGTAGATAAACAATGTACCGAGGCGTTCTCCCGCAATTTCAATGGGAGTAATAATAGCCTGGAACTTTCTCACATTC
>CAYRLN010000186.1:0-4098 GCA_964425065.1 uncultured Lachnospiraceae bacterium
CACAACAATCTTGGACATTACAAACCGATGCAAAATATAGCCCAGGCCCAGTCCCACCACATCACCTATCAGGGAAAGAACCGTGTTCTCACGGAAAACGTAGGACGCGGTCTCGTTTTTATAAAAGCCAAGCACTTTAATTGTGGCAATTTCCCTGATACGTTCCGTAATGTTTATATTTGTCAAATTGTAAAGGACAATAAACGCCAGTGCAGCTGCACAGACAATAATTGTGTAAACAATATAATCCAGGCTGCCCATCATAGATGCAAATCGTTCCTGCATGTCTGCGTTTACCGTAACAGAGGACACTCCCGAAACAGACATCATCTTTGCAGACGCTTCGTGGGCCTCTACCCCGTCTTTTAAATTGACAAATAAGCTTTTATACACAGGGCTTTCTCCGATGGATTCTTCGTAGGTTTCCTGATTTATATAGACATAATTCATAATGAAGTTTTCGCAGATACCACTGACTTTAACTTCCATGCGATTCATATCTTCATCTTGCAAATAGATGCTGTCACCGATGTTCAAATCAAAGATTTCGGAAAGTTTACGGCAAATTACTACTTCTCCTTTATCCGGATAGGAAACGGCCTCTCCCGCCTTTGTGTGAAGATTTATATAATTTCCCATTTTATCGGGTTCTTTTAAGATAATCAGATTGACTCCTTTTGTCTGTGTTTCCACCCCGAAATCCACAGAAATTTCTGCAGCATAACTATATTCATCTACCAAACCGGCCACAGCGTCAATAAATTCCTGTTCTTTTTCTTCTGAAATGCTTTCGTTAAACACCACGCCGATATCATAAGTTTGTATCTCATCATATTGTTGTGCGGCAATGGAAGTGATGGAATCACGGATTCCAAATCCGACTACTAAAAGAGCCGTACATCCACTGATACCGACAATCATCATAAAGAAACGTTTTTTGTATCTGAAAATGTTTCTTATGGATACTTTATGAAGAAACTTTAACCGGTTCCAAACAAAAGGAATATGCTCAAGCCATACTCTTTTTCCTGCTTTCGGTGCTTTTGGACGCATCAACTGGGCAGACACTTCGGAAAGCTCGTTCTTACAGGATAACCATGTGGTTCCCACGGAACAAAGCAGGGATGCTGCCAGACATAAGATTGCCATAGGAGCGTCAAATAAATATTCCAAAGGCTCTATATCATACATGATTTCATAAGCAAACCAAATGATTTTCGGCAGGAAGTAAGTTCCCGCAAAAAATCCAATCACACACCCGGTAAACGCAGCACTACCGGAATAAAACAAATATTTATTCATGATTGTCCAATCACTGTAACCAAGCGCCTTCAAAACACCGATTTGTGTTCTCTGTTCTTCAATCATACGGTTCATGGTTGTCATGCATACCAGGGCGGCAACCAGAAAGAAAAACATAGGAAAAATATCCGCTATACCTTCTACAATAGAGGAATCACTTTCAAAACACACATAACCTACATTCGTATCTCTTCCCAGTACATAAGTAGACGGCTGCTCCAAATCGGCCAATTCCTGTTTCGCATCCGCGATTTCTGTCTCTGCATCCCCAATCTCTTCCTCAAATTCTGCCAGACCTTCTTCGTACTCTTTCCATCCATCGTTGTATTCGGACCATCCGTCCGCCACTTCGGTTTTGGCCTCTGCAAGATCCTTTTCGGCCTGTTCCAAATCACTTTCAGCCTGCTCTAGTTCTTTTTGTGCCTTATCCAAGTCCTTCTTTGCATCTTTTATCTGTGTGCGTCCGTCCGCGATTTCCAGTTTTGCATCTTCCAGTTGCTTGCGCCCATCCTCCAGTTGGGCTGTTGCCTCTGTGATTTCCATATAAGCAAAATGCAGTTCCACTTCTGCCGACGCAATCCAGCTCTTGCCGGCTTTCACCTGCTCAAGATAACCATTCAGAACAAGCTGTGTTTCTTGCGCGGTCTGCTCTTTTGCCCCAATTTCTTCTCTGCCTGCCTGTATCTGGGCTCTTGCCAAAATTACTTCTTCATCCGTTTCTGATTTCAGTCCCAACAAAATTGCCTGATTCAATTCCGCTTCCATCTGATTCAGATTGGCTGTTTGGGTTTCAAGCAAGGCAAGTCCCTGCTCTATCTGCTCTATTTGCGCAAGCAATTCCTGTTCCTGCGCATTTGCGTCCTTCTTTTGTTTCTCCAACTGGGATTTTGTACTATTATATTGACTGATGGCATCGTTTAATTCCTGCTCTTTTTCCAGAAAAGTTTGCTCTTGGGATGCAAATTCAGCCTCTGCCCCATTCAGTTTCTTCTCGTTTTCGGCAATTTCTTTCCGTGCGTCTTCGATTTCCTGTTTGCCATCCAGAAGTTCCTGTTTACCGTCCAGAATTTCCTGCTCGCCGTCTGCAATTTCTTTTTCTGCGTCTGTCAGTTCCTGATATGCATCCTCCAATTCTTTTTTTGCATCCTCAAGTTCTTTTAGGGCGTCCGCTTTTTCCCTTTCCAATTCCGCCTCAGCATCTGCGATTTCTCTCTCCGCATCTGACACAATTTCGTTAAAATTATCCAGAATGCGATTTTGAAGTAAATCTTCCCAAACAACATTTTTCTCTTCTAAAAATGCATCATATTCTTCACTGTATAAATCAAAATCGTCTGTAAATTTAACGAAAAGTTCCGTGTAATATTCGCTGTCAAAGCCTTCCGGCAACAGATACATAAATCCGGCAACCGTTCCGTTGCCGAGGGAACTGTTTCCGCGTTCAAACTGAATATAAAGAGAAGATTGTACCGTTCCTACAATCGTATATTCCTGATATTTAAAGACATCTAAATCATCTTCATCGTTACTCTTTGCCAGACTCACTTTGTCGCCAATCCGGCTCTCCGAAAAAAGATTGGCATCCACCACACATTCTGTATCATTCTCCGGCAATCTGCCTGCCGAAAGGCTGACCATATTTATGTTTTCAGACAGAGAATGGGCCTTTATGACCATTTCATTACCGTCTTCACTTACAATCATAATGTCATAAGTGTATGCTCCTTCCGCATTTCTCACGCCTTCCTGCTCTTGAAAATATGCGGCATCCTCTGCATCAAAACCGATTGTTGAAATCAGCCGGTAATCATAAAATTGAAGTTTTTGTAAATACTGTTGTGTTGTGGCGTGCATAGCCGGTTTGGATGCTTTCAGACCCGCAAAAATGCCTACACCCAGCGCAATAATTGCCATAATGGCAATATATCTTCCAAGACTTTGCTTGATTTCTCTAAGTGTTGTTTTTCTAATCATCGGATTTTCCTCTTACCACTCAATCTGTTCCACATCAACGATATGATCGTTTTTCACCATATCTACCACTGTACCGCTTTTCACGGTGATGATTCTGTCTGCCATCGCAGTAAGGGCCTGATTATGTGTAATGACAATTACTGTTTTTCCCGTATTCCGGCAGGTATCCTGCAATAACTTAAGCACCGCTTTTCCGGTTTTGTAATCAAGAGCTCCGGTAGGCTCATCACAGAGAAGCAGTTTGGGATTTTTAGCCAAGGCCCTGGCAATCGCCACGCGCTGTTGCTCCCCACCCGAAAGTTGGGCATGGAAATTGGACAGTCTGTGTTCCAGTCCAACCTCTTTTAGCACCTCTGCGGCCGGCAGCGGATCCTTACAAATTTGAGCCGCCAATTCTACATTTTCCACTGCGGTCAAATTCTGTACCAAATTATAAAACTGAAAAACAAAACCTACATCAAAACGTCTGTAGGCCGTCAACTGCTTCTTATTGTATTTGGATACTTCCTGACCGTCCAAAAAGACTTTTCCTTCTGTCAAAGTGTCCATTCCGCCAAGAATATTTAGAATTGTGGTTTTTCCGGCACCGGAAGCACCTACGATAACACAAAATTCTCCTTTTTCTATTTCAAAATTCACGTCATGAAGTGCTTCGATTTCCACTTCACCGGTCTTGTATATTTTTTTGACATTTTGAAACTCAACAAATGCACTCATTCAATACCTCTCTTCTGTATCCATTCAATATCCATAATTCAAAAGTACTATTTTTATATTAGCATTATCTTTCAAACATGAATAGCGCACAATCCGAAAGTTTAT
>CAYRLN010000187.1:0-4090 GCA_964425065.1 uncultured Lachnospiraceae bacterium
CTCCAGACACAGGCTCTTCATATAGCCTGCCGACATAGAATCTGTGGCATATTTCTGGCTGCCGTGATATTTAATCACAATACCACCGTTAATGTAAGGACGGTTGGTAGGGTCAGCCTTTTCCGGATGATTGGGATGAACCGCATGACCGTTGTCCGCTGAAATCATAAAGCTGCCTGCAATCATTCTCAAATAATCCGAATTTGTCAGAGAGAGCCCTTCGCTGATTCTGCAAAGTACATCCTCAAGGAAAGTAGAATCCGCGCCCTGCTTGGTTCCGCTGCCCACTTCTTCGTTGTCAAACACCGCACAAATATTGATATAGTTTACAGGCTCACTCTCCGCCATTGCCAAAGAGGAAGCATAAACACACTGTAAATCGTCCAGTTTCGGCGACAGTACAAATTCGCCGTCTCTGCCTAACGTTCTGCCTTTTTCCCGCACGTACAAAAACAAGTCATGGCTTAAAATATCCGCTTCTTTTACCCCCGCTGCCTTCGCCACGGTCTTCATAAAAGTATCCTTTTTACCGTCCCCTGCAAAGAGAGGAAGCAAATCCACCTGAGGATTTAAGGATACGCCATTGTTGACATCGCGGTTCATATGAATGGCCACACTTGGAATCACAAGCAAATCTTTATCTACATTTACCGGTTTACTTACCACTTTTCCGTCCACAAGTACTGTCACACGGCCTGCCACGGATAATGGTCTGTCCAGCCATGTGGAATGAATCATTCCACCGTATTTCTCCGTGTTCAGTTTGATGTAATGGTCTTCCACCGCCATCTCCGGTTTTTCCTTTACTTTAAAGGTTGGGGAATCGCTGTGGGAAGACGCCATGTGGAATCCGCTGATTTCGCCTTCCGGAATGGCAAAGGCTACGATGGCAGACTGATTTCTTACCACAAAGTACTTGCCGCCTTTTTTCAGAACCCATGCCTCTTTTTCATCCAGTTCCTCATAACCCTTTTCCAAATACAATTTACTCACATTATCCACTGCATGAAATGCACTGGGGCTCTTCTCTATAAATTTAAGCATGCTTTCCGCAATTTTATTTTTCATTTTCCTTTTCTCCTTTTGCTGTTTCCCTTCCACTCTCGGCTTACTACTGCTCACCTTCCACCTGAATCTGGCACACCTTCATAGCCGCAAGTGCCTGCTTATGGCTTTCAGGTGTTACACCGGCACAGCACCTTGCGTCCACGATAATGGGTACTTCCGGCAAAAATGCCTTTATGACAAAAGCATTGGAAATAACACAGATGTCAGTGCAAAGTCCAATCAAAGTGATGGACGCAATTTCCTCTGCCTCATTCATTTTTACCAGCTTTTCTCCAAGAGCCCGGCTGCCAAAAGTGGGCTTGTCCACCACATCAGCCCCTGCCATCTGCAGTTCTTTCCTAATTTCCCAGCCTTTCGTCCCTCTGATACAGTGGGGCACGGGAAGATTTCCCCCCTCCTGGGTCTCCATGTAGTTTTCCTCATGGGTATCCCTTGTGTAAATCACGGTTCCATCAAAGGTTTTGATTTTCTCCAAAACCGCCGGTACAATGTTCACCGCTTCCGCCGTTCCCAGGGCACCATCGATAAAATCATTCTGCATATCCACTACAATTAAAACTTTCTGCATGTCATACTTCCTCGTTTTTCTTTATTACAAGACGGGTCCGTCCCCATCTTTTCCCATTCCATTCCCAGGGCTCCAAAACCGTTTCCGCTACAAAGCCCACCTTTGCATAGCATGCCACGGCTGCCGGATTGTCGTCAAACACAACCAGCCGCACTTCATCCACATCCGCAATTTCAAAGGCATATTTTACGGCTTTTATCAGCATTTTCTTTCCCAGTCCTACGCCGCGCTTAGAGCCATCCACAATTATAAATTTAAAAAAGCCTGTGTTTTCCGCATGGTTGACGGACAATCTGAAAAAACCCACCGGATTTCCTTTTTCATCCGTTGCGGTAAAGCCCATGTCGCCCCATTCTTTTTGTCCTTCCTGCAGATTCGCCTCAAATTCCTCAGTTGTAAAGGAAAAGGGAATGCGGTTGGCACACCATTTCATGTGGCTTTCCTCATCTGTAATCCAAGATTTAATTGCCTCACAATCGCTCTGCCAATAGGGCCTGATTCTAAGTTGTTCCATAGGAATCCTCATTTCCGGTTCTCTTTTAGCGCCACCCACGGTGTCGCTTGGTTTTCAATACGCGTCCCCGACTCGCTAACGCCGCACTACACACGCATACGAGGTTAATTATATCACATTGCACTTTTTTCCTCAACCGTCCAAGTTCTCTTTACAATCTTTTTCCCCTGATATAAAATGAAACATGTTCAGGTTTAAGAAAGTGAGTAATTGTAATTATGCAAAAGAAAAGCACTTATTTTATAAAGGGTATGCGGGACGGAATCCCCATCGCCATGGGTTATCTGGCGGTGGCATTTACACTGGGTATCTCCGCAAAAAATGCAGATATGACTGCCCTGCAGGCTGCTGTCATGTCCATCACCATGCATGCCTCCGCCGGCGAATTTGCGGCCATCACCATGATTGCCACCAACGCAAGCATTTTAGAAATGATTTTTACGGAAATCGTTGTGAATTTGCGCTATATTTTACTCTCCTGCTCTCTTTCACAAAAATTGGACGCAAAAATGCCTTTTTTCCACCGTTTCTTCCTTGCCTTTGACATGACCGACGAAGTCTTCGGCGTATCCATGGCAAGCGCGGAACTTAACGGCGGCAAACTGCATCCCTACTATACATACGGTGCTATGGCAGTGGCTTCCCCCGGCTGGGTAATCGGTACCTTCTTAGGCGTGGTTCTCGGCAATATTCTGCCCGCCCAGGTTTTGAATGCTTTGAATGTGGCTTTATATGGCATGTTTATTGCTATCATCATTCCTGCTGCCAAAAAGAACAAAATTATCCTTGGCCTTATCATTGTTACCATGATTGCCAGCAGTCTGTTCACGGTTATTCCGGGTATTAAGGAACTCTCCTCCGGTATCCGCATCATTATTTTGACCCTGCTGATTGCAGGTGCTGCGGCTTTTCTGTTCCCGATCAAGGATTCCGTTCCGGACTCTGAGCCGGATTCGAATCCGGACACCGATTCTGTTAAGGAGGTAAGCGCTAATGAATAATCATGTTTATCTTTCCATTGCCGTTATGGCACTGGCGACCTATCTGGTGCGTATGCTTCCTTTGGTTTTACTTCGCAAAGAAATCAAGAACGTATACATCCGTTCCTTTTTACATTACGTTCCCTATGTAACTTTGGCAGCCATGACCTTTCCGGCCATTATTACCGCCACCGGAAATCCTATTTCCGGCGTTGCCGGACTATTAAGTGCTGTCATCATCGCCTATGTGGACGGCAACCTTTTTAAGGTGTCCGTAGGCGCCTGCGTAACTGTGTACGTAGTTGAATTTATTATGGGATTGTTGTAAAAAATGGAGATTTTAGGGATTTTCAACCACTGGTTGTGTGTTTCTATCCGCTTGGTTGATTGATTTCAACTACTGCTTTGTGGTGTTTTTCCCTTTCCCCCCCTACAATTATCTTATCAAACGAAAGGAGCGATACGCCATGAACGATACATTAGGCACACGCATTACACAAAAAAGAAAAAATTTAGGTTTCACACAGGAGGAACTGGCTGAAAAGCTGGGTGTCTCCGCCCAGGCTGTCTCCAAATGGGAGAACGATTTGTCCTGCCCGGATATCACCTTACTTCCCACCCTTGCAAAGGTACTGGATACTACCATCGACGAACTCCTCACCGGAAAAAATGATGAAGTAAAATATGTACCCGAAGGGCAACGCAAACCATTAGAAGAATTGACCTTATATGTTCTTATGGAATCTGACAAGGGAGATAAAATGAAGATAACCCTTCCTATTCCTTTAGTAAAAATTGCTTTGGATTTAGGTACAAATATTCTTCCTCAAATAAAGGGTATGGAAAGTTTAAAGGATTATGACTGGAATGAAATTCTAAATCAGGTAATGGATATGGTGGAACGGGGACTGATTGGTAAAATCTTTGAAGCCAAGAGTGCAGACGGAGACATTATGGAGA
>CAYRLN010000188.1:0-4088 GCA_964425065.1 uncultured Lachnospiraceae bacterium
CATACGGACGGTCCTACGAATACAATAAATTCGCCCTGCTCAATATCAAGATTAAAATCATGAACAGCATGGAAACCGTTTGGATAAATTTTGTTTATGCCTTGTAAACTGAGGTATGCCATAATCAAACTCCATTCTTCTTTTTTGCATCAGCTATAATGCTGCGCACAAGATTTTTAATACCTATAAAACACAAATCAACTAACATGAAGAAAATACCGAACAAGACCGGCTCAACACCTAAAATCATCTCATTCTCTGTACCCCTTATGCTGTTTCCAACTACGTTAATCACCTCATATATCCAGATAACTCCAAAGAGAACTATCATACAATATATGACGTTTGCAAAGATGGTCCAATGGTTTTTTTGTGGGAACATCATCCACTTACTGTTTTGACCATCGTATCTTTCAAAAAATCTCAAAGAATTATTGACCAATAAATCCGTAATCATGCCCATGACCGCGCCAAGTAACACAATCATATCCAGCATATCCGTTACATAAAGGCCAAGTCCCCAAACGACAAAGTAACAAACCGCACCACTAAACCAAAACTTTATGAATAAAACTACCACCCATGAGGGAATCTTGTCCAGAAAACCGCTTCTGTACTGTTTTCCCGGGTCCCCCTTGGTCTTCGGGTAGGTTTTCTTATCCGCGTTGACCAACCTGTCTACGGCATCTTTTTTCAATCCGTAGTAGTCCGTGGTATCATTCTTAGGGATATTTACATCTTTCTCTTTCTTTTTTGCCATCTTTAAAACTTAATCCTCGTCGCTCAAGTCAATATCGCCCAATTCACCATTATCCTCAACTTCAACAGAAGTGTTAATCTTCTTAACCAATTTCGCATAAAGAGGTTCAATTACAACAGCAACCATGGTGATGATTGTCGTAACGATATGTGTATGCAATACATTTTTTGCCACCTGAATATATGCCGTAGACTGTGTAATCGTAATCGGGCTCTCTGCTCTCGTAACAGCTGCATTAATTCGGCCCAAATAGAAAATGTCAGCATAAATAATAGCCACATACATAACAAGCATCAAAGCGATAAGCAACCAGTTTGGTTTCTTACGCTTAGGATATGCACTGAACATACATACATAGGTCAACATGGAAAACAGCATTGTTATAAAAGAACACAATCCCATGTGTGCGCCGTAAATCTTAGCTGTAGTATTGGAGATAGCTGTCAAATTAAGGGAATATACCATAAATGACACAGTCAGTGCTAAAAGAGGAAGCATCTGGGGATTCTTCTTCACAGAAACCAGAAACTTTCTGATTACCTCTCTCATCCCGCCTTTTGATTTTGTTGTTTTATCGTTTTGCTTAGTCATAACATTCAATCCTTTACCTTATAGCGTTGGTAGTCTCTTTGTCAAAGAAATGCATGCGATCGAAAGAAACGCTCACCTCATCGCCCATTTTATATGTTGACCATTCACGGAACTTAGCCGTTGCTTTGTGACTGCCAATCTTACCGTGAACCAATGTTGTCTGTCCCAGATTTTCATTACTGATAACGGAAAGTTTTACATCGTCTCCGTGTACAATATTTTCAGGACGAACACCCAGTGTAATTGTTTTTCCAACATGGTTTTTCAAAAGTTCTCTATCACTCTCGTTAAGGGAAAGTGTAAAGCAATCGTTAACCAACTTTCCTTCTTCCACTACACAATCGAAGAAGTTCATAGGCGGCAATCCGATAAAGGATGCAACAAAAAGGTTTGCCGGTGTATCATACAGTTCAAGGGGTGTACCAATCTGTTGTACATAACCCATGGACATACAAACAATTCTGTCTGCCAATGTAAGCGCTTCTGTCTGGTCATGTGTTACATATAACATTGTTGCGCCCAATCTTTTATGTAACAGAAGAATTTCTCTTCTTGTAGCGCCACGAAGTTTTGCATCCAGGTTTGACAGAGGCTCGTCGAACAGGAACACCTTCGGAGTACGGACAATCGCACGTCCCATGGCAACACGCTGTCTCTGACCACCGGAAAGTTGTTTCGGTTTTTTGTTAAGCTGATCTGTAAGTCCTAAAATCTCAGCCGCAGCTAAAACTTTTTCATGGATTACATTGGGATCTTCATGACGAAGTGTCAATGAAAAAGCCATATTCTCATATACCGTCATATGCGCATACAGAGCATAGTTCTGGAATACCATCGCAATATCTCTGTCCTTGGGAGGTTTCTGTGTCACATCCTCACCATCAATGACAAGGGTACCACTTGTAATATCCTCAAGTCCGGCAATCATACGAAGAGTAGTAGACTTTCCGCAACCGGAAGGACCTACAAGAACAATGAACTCGCCGTCTTCAATATCCATATTGAAATCAAAAACAGCCTGAACATTATTGTCATATATTTTATTAAGGTTTTGCAAACTAATTGAAGCCATTTTAAGCCACGCCTTTCTTTAGGGACTTTTGGTTTTTTGTTTATTCGTATCCGTTTTCTTTCTTGTACTTGGTCAAAACATGGGTCTTGATTACACCATTCACACCTGCAACCAAGCAAGAAACCGCTGATAAAATCAGGAAAATGATTACTGTCACGTACTGCTTATCGTCCATAACAATGGTCTCTTCTCCATTTAAAACTACCGTTGCGGCATGGGCCATACGGGGAATTCCAAACACACGGGCAACCTGAATAACACACAGCAGGATCAGCGTACATGCATATCCAAGTTTATAATTCTTTACGCCTTCAGAACAAAGGAAGGCAACCAACAGGAAAATCAGGTTGCACAAAACTGAAAATCCGATGGTCATGCTGTAATAGTAGCTACCTACATCTGACTGGTAAATGTTTACGAAATACAATACATTAAACAAAATACCCAAATAGGTCATCTTTGCCGAAAACTTATTCGTTGTGTAACGTAAGCGGTCTTTTTTAATCGTTGCGATATCACGTCCCATACTTTAGACCTCCTTACTTTCTACAGTTTTTCCATCTGCAATCAGCTTTTTCTCTGCTTTCATCAAAGATACTTTCCAAATAAGGTTAACAAGGTTCATTACAACGCTGAAAAGCAGTACCCCAAAGACAACAACACTGGCATCAAACCAAAATGTGGATTCGATGTAAGTGAAACGAAGCATCTCAGAGTAAAACTTCAACGTCTCAAAATCAACCTGTAAATACATTTCTTTATAATCAAATATATTGCTGAGTGCCCATACAGACGCAAGAACACCTGCAACTGTATTCAACCCAACAGTAATGTAATTTGCAATGTAATATCTCCTACGGTTCTGATTCTGGAACACAAAAAGAGTTAATGCAAGCAAAATCAAACCAATGCCAACTTTTGTAAGCTGCTGGTTAAAATCCTGCATCAGATAATATATCTCTGTTCCTGCAACCGCAGGCTTTTCTATGTTTTCTGCGTAATAGTAAAATTTACTATCAAAAAGGTCTGTCACAAGACCTAAGGAATATACGAATACAAGCGCTGCTGCTCCCAATACAAGGTAGCTTACGATACGCTGGAGAATCATTTGTTTCTTGTACATATCGGTCTCCATTCTTCGCCCAACCGGCAAAGTGATTTACTTGTTGCTGCTATGCCCTGCAACCGGGCTTTTCTTTTTCATTTATCGGCAGAGGAGCATTTGCTCCTCCGCCGTAAACTTTACTTACAATTGTTAATCAAAATGATTACTAATATTATTTAGTAATTGTTGCATAGTACTCAGAAAGTCTTTCCCATGCTGTCTGTTTCATGTAAAGGTATGCGCTACCATTCCATGTTTCGCTAACTGTGTTAACAGCATCGTCTACGATTTCGCCGTTGATGATGTTGACAAACATGTTCTCTCCGCCCTTGGAAGAAGAGAATTTACCGCTGGAAGAAAGTTCTGTAAATGTAGAGATAATATCATTCTCCATGCTTGTGTTAGGAAGAACTGTAGGAACGGATGTGTACCAAGGATTCTCTGTGATAGCCAGTTCAGGATGTTTGATTGTTCCCAGACCGATAGCCACGGAGATCTTGCCGGCCGCCGTTTTCCAGTCGGCAGCCTTCCACATAGCTCCGCCCCTGATAGATGAAAAA
>CAYRLN010000189.1:0-4082 GCA_964425065.1 uncultured Lachnospiraceae bacterium
CTTGACCAGCTCAATATGCCACATATTATGCATAATATCTTTGTCAATATAATAAGGCTCAACAAATTCAAGTAGTGCTTTTTCATTCAACATGTTCTTACCTCCACGAATTGGGATTTGTCTTTCATTTATTATAAAGTAATCCAATATCTTTTTATGATTTCTCCGTCTACGTCTACCTCTTTTTCAAAAATACCACCATTAGCAAGAATAGTTTTCTCACTGGCTATATTATCACTACTACATGTAACCATGACTTTGTCAATATTTCTTCTTTTGCAGTTTTCCAAATTCAATCTCAACATTTCTTTAGCGTATCCTTTTCCTCTTTCGGTTGGTCTCACCGAATACCCCATATGACCGCCCCAGAGTCCTAAAACCGGGTGATTTATATGATGTCTTAAATCTATTATTCCGACTATCCTATTATCAGCACTACGAACTGCAATATAAGTATTTGACGTAACACCTCCTTTGGGACACGTTTCAATATTTTCTCGCATTGCAAGATTAGCCAACCATTCTTCTGTTGTTGTACAACGTTCCAAACTACCGCATCCTGCAAAAGAGTCATTATCATTTGCATCTATAAGTTCTTCACGAAATCGCATTATATCCTCTTTAAATTCAACTGACGGTTTTAACAATCTGATTTCTTCCATTTGCTCTTCTTTCATTTTCGTTACTTCCAACTGTGTTTCATTTTTCCTCATTCTGTAGCTGCTTCCAGCATATATCCAATCGGACTATGTTATGATAAACTCTTTTCCATATAGCCACACGTGAATGGAAAAAAATCAAATTTTTGTGTACCTGTATGTACAAATCCAAATGTTTCATACCATCGTCTTAATACTTTATTTTCTTCAACGATACCTATATTCATTTTAACGCAGCCTAATTCCTGCGAAACATTAAAAGCATGCTTTAAAAGTTCTTCACCTATCCCTTTGTGTCTATATGCAGGAGCTACACATAAGTTGTTTAACTCGCATTGATTGTTATCTTGTAATAGCAAAGAATAATATCCAACAATGGTTCCTTTGTCATAAAACGCATACATAGGTCTATGTTCCCCAAACAGATGCCAATTCAATCTTTCCTCTGTTGTAGCAAAGGCTGTAAATCTCGGTGCATTGTCGATTGTAAAACCAAACTCTTCTGCAACGGTAGAAAAGCTTTCTTTGATGACTTTTACACAATCCACAATATCATTTTTATCCACTGCTTTTATCATAATGCCTCCCCTGCCACATAACACGCCAGTTCCAACGCAATATCAAAATGGCCAGCGTCGTGCTGGGTGCCTTCTATTTCTCCGTCTTTATGTCTCTCGTCCCACTCCGGCGCATCCAGTAAATCGCCGCTGGTAAAGAAGGTGTAGAAATTCAGTCCTCTAAAATCGCACATGGCCTGCAACGCAGCGCATTCCATCTCCACGGAAATGCAACCATCCGCTTTGTGCTTTTCAAAGTTGTTGAGCGTTTCCCTGTAATAAGAGTCTGTGGTCCATGTTTTTCCCATTACAAAGGGAAGCCCGTTTTCCTTCATAAAAGTTGCGACAACATCTGCATTTTTTACTTTTATGTAATCTGAGGCAGGAGCATAGTGATAGGAAGTTCCTTCATCGCGGTAAGCCTCTGTGGGTATCATAACCTTTCCATGGGCAATCTCCTTATCCAGACACCCTGCGCCGCCGAATACAACATACTTGTCTGTCTTAATTACCGCCAATGTGTCCTCCACCGTGCCCACACAAGCAGGTGCCCCTACGTAAGTTTTGTAAAATGCAAATTTTTTACCTTTATACTCAATCTGATAAACCGGGGTCATGCCGGTCGCAAACCAAAATGCACCGATTTGCTTACACTCATAATTCGCCAGCACAAACTCTTCTATTTTATTGGAAAAGGTCAGAATACATGCGTCAACTTCCGGCGCATTTTCATTTACCACCGGATTGATGATTGCCTTTGATTGATTGTCAAATGAATCCGTTATCATTTTTTTCTCCCTTCATATGGTGGCAACCGCTCGCCGTGCCACCATACCCATCCTGTTTATTCACACTAATCTCTTGCCTTAAGGCCAAATTCTTTTATCACTCTATCCGCCACCTCATCCGGTTCCAGATTGGTATTATCAATTTTGATGTGATTTTCAAACCAAAACTCATCACTGCCTAAGTTCAGTTTATGTTTTTCCGCACAATCTAAAAGTTCTGATCTGCTCCACTCCAGATTTCTTTTGGTAGGCTTCATTTCCATCCGGTGCGGTGTCTCGTTCCGCCGGGCTCGTGTCTCCAGGTCTGCACTAAGCTCTACAAAATAGAACTGCCCACCATTTGACAAAAACAGCTCCTCCAGTCCTGTCAGGTAATCTCTTTCCTCCTGCATTTCAAAAGCAACAACATAGGTAAAAAGCATATCCACATCATGCTTTATTGCCAGTTCAAAGACTTTTTCCCGAAAGGAGGCATTAAACTCGCGCCCGGCCGGTGTTCCAAAACCAAATATTCTGTTTGTCACTTCGATACTATCATGATTCACCATCAGATGATAATTTATTTTATCTCTTAAACTCTCCGCAACGGTCATCTTGCCCACCGCCTGGGGTCCGCATACTACAATTAAATTAGCCATATCTTTCCACCGTCTTTCTATTCAAGATTTTAAGAACAACTATATCTTTTTGGAATACATCAGTTCCACAACACCTTTTACCAACTTGCTCTCTTCGGTTAACACAAAACCGTGTTTCTCATAAAATCTTCTGGCATTTAGATTCTTTTCAAATACCCACAAAACCACTTCGGAATATCCCGCTTGTTCTGTCTTCTCCAAAATGTAATTCAGCATAATCGAGCCATATCCCTTATGCCAATTATCACATAAACTATGTATGCATATCAATTCTGCAACATTCTCTCCAAGCCCACACCTGTTCTTATTCCAGCCTGCTATGCAATGAGGCTTGTCATCCACAAATTCTATTACGAAACTGTCCGGATAGAGACTCAAACTCTTTTTACACATTTCCCGTACTTTCTCGATGTTAGTGCATTTTATCAACTCATCGTCAGAAAGAATTCCGCGGAATGCAGTTTTCCATGATTCCGTTTGGATATATGCCAATATTTCTTCGTCGCCTGATTTTGCTTGTCGCAATTCTATCTTACTCATGTCGTACCTCATTTCTAGGTCAGTTTTATCGACTACCTTTCGGTTGCCTTCAGGTTTATAATAAAAACACATCACTTATTTTGTAAAATAAGTGAGTCACCATTCTTGCAAATCTGTTTCAGGCATCCATCTTTGATACTATATGCTTCACCATATAAAGTTTCGATGTCATCATCAATCACGATATAGCTTCCATCGTTCAGAGCCAATATCTCATGTCCCATACTATCAGCATATGTAATATCCTCAATTAGACGAAGTCCATCAAGAATTTCTTCTCTTAGGCTTTGAAAATGTGGAAATATATTAACTTTAGTCAACCCAAGCCCCAAAATCCAACGTCGATAATCAGGGTCAATTGCTTCACCTTCCCGTTCCGGACCCGCATACACAATCTCTGCACAGTTCATGGAACCTGCACTCCATGCAATAACAGTCCCACTATAGTTTTTGATTTTTTCTCTTAAACATAATTTGTTCATGAATGCATTTTGTGTTGGAACATGTCCACCAGCTAAAATAATTACATCCATATCACCCAATCGTTCTATAATCTCTTCGTTTCTGGCATCGCACTTTTCAAAGAACGATAGACCTAAACCACTCAACGAAAATGCTTCTTTTAAGCAACTATATACACTATCATTTTTATCATAGTCATTCGGGGAACCACAAATCATCATTACCTTTGCATTTTCCGGCCAAATAGATCTTATTCTATCCAACAGGCCATTGTCTTCCATTAAAGTTGTCGGCATTCTTTTTCCATTTACTTTAATCGAACCTCCAAGGGAACTTGTTAATATAGCTTTCATAAACTATCTTCCTTTCTTATAAATTGGGATTTGTGCGTTTGCTTTGAGCCATGCACAGATGAGCCGAATTAGGTTGCTTGCTACC
>CAYRLN010000190.1:0-4068 GCA_964425065.1 uncultured Lachnospiraceae bacterium
TCCGTGAATAATCAGATTGGTGGTCAAAGGATCCACACAACTGTCTGTATCCAGTATCAGACATCCTGCATTGAGTTTTTTCTTATCAAAGCCTCTGCGAAGGTAGTATTCTTCGTCCTCCGGAGTCCACATGATGGGGTAGTCGATTACCGTGTCGGGAATGGTCAGCCATCCGGCCATGTCCTCATTTTCCAAATACTTGGCAGCGTAAGGGTTGGGGACCGGCGTAGGTTCCGGCTCGGCAGAAGGTTCCACGGATGGTGGTGTTTCCAAGTCCGCTTCTTCCGTGGAAGAATCTTTGGTTTCGGAAGAAATGTCTTCTGATGACAGGGGCTCGTCCGATTGCGACGGCAGGTCGGAACCTGCTATGATAACCGGCTCCGGATATACCGGCTGATATTCGTCGGAATAGGCTTCCGATTGGATATCCTCTTTCAAATATTTGAAAAAGATAACTCCGGCGGCAACCAGGCAACCCAAGGCAATGCAGGTTAGTATGATTGACAGAATGTGTTTGTTCTGTTTCATATCCATTTCCTTATTGCGTATTATTTTCCATTATTATACTTTAATTGTGTGTAAACATGCAATACTTTTCCATCTTAATGATTTATTAAGAATGTTCAAATTAAAAAAATTGGCAGTTTTGTGTGCAAAAAGTTTTTGAAGTGCTAAAATGAAGGGTAGAAGCGGGTTAACCGGAATACAAATGGGGAAAAGAGGAAGCGTGCGATGAACAAGCGATTTCTGAAGCTTATTTTAAGTGTGATATTGTCAATTTCTGTTCTTTCAGGATGCGGAGGTACGACTTCGCAAATGGGCGGGGGAATGTCGGACACGGCGTCTGAAACTTTATCGGAAGGGATTACGGTTGATTCCGAAGGGGGTGCATGGCAGGACCTGCCGGCAGAATCAGAACCAGCAGAGGAAGCGGAGACTTCACACTTGGAAGTCCATTTTATAGATGTAGGGCAGGGCGACGCCACCTTGCTGATATGTGACGGACATGCGATGCTTATCGATGCAGGGGAAAACGACCAAGGCACGGCTGTGCAATTATATTTGCAGAAGCGCGGTGTAGAAAAATTGGATTATGTAATCGGTACCCATCCCGACTCAGACCATATCGGTGGATTGGACGTTATCGTTACGAAATTTGACTGCGAAACGATTATGATGCCGGCTTATGAGAAGAATACGTCTACTTATCGGGATGTAATATCGGCTGCGGAGTATAAATCGTATAAAATCGTGGTGCCTGAGGTGGGTAATGTTTATTCTTTGGGTGGGGCTACATTTACCATTATAGCGCCCAATGATACATACAGCGATTCCAATAACTGTTCCATCGGACTTTTGCTGACGCATGGGGAAAACACCTTTCTCTTTACGGGTGATGCGGAGGAGAAAGCGGAAGAGGATATTTTAGAAAACGGAATGGATATTGATGCGGATGTTTTGCATGTGGGCCACCACGGAAGCAGGACGGCAAGCACGGAGAACTTTGTCGGGGCAGTATCGCCTGAGTATGCGGTCATCAGTTGTGGAGAGGGGAATTCATATGGACATCCCCATGCCGCTCCCCTGAATACCTTGCGCGCATGCGGAGCGAAACTGTATCGTACGGATGAGCAGGGAAGCATTGTAGCGGAAAGTGACGGGGAAAGTCTTACCTGGAACTGCGCACCTACAGACAGTTGGCAGGTGGGAGAAAACGTGGCTAAGGATGCTTTGGCAGAAAGTGGGTCCAAAGAAAGTGTAAGTGGCGGGACGGAAACGGAGAACTCTTCAAAGCAGGAACAGACGGTTTGGAAGTCGGCAACGGGATCGAAATATCACAGCGCGAGTGATTGTGGAAGTATGAATCCCGATGAAGCAATCCAGCTTACGAAATCTGAAGCGGAAAACATGGGGCTGGAGCCGTGTGGCAAGTGTTGGTAATATAGGATAGTAGTCGGAAATAATAGCCAATATAACGGACTTGTGATATAATCGTGGAAAGGTAATTTTAAAGGAGAACGGAATGTATACTTTTGACAGTAGAATCAGATACAGTGAATGCGACAGAGAGGCAAAACTTTCATTGGAAGGACTGATAAATTATTTTCAGGATGCGTCTACCTTTCATTCAGAAGATTTGGGGTTGGGCATTGAACATTTGGATAAAGAACAACAGGTTTGGGTGCTTTCGGCATGGCAAATTGTGGTTGAGAGATACCCCGCTATGGGTGAGCGTGTGGTTGTCGGAACGTTTCCCTATGATTTTAAAGGATGTTTTGGTTCCAGAAATTTCTTTTTAAAGGACGAGCAGGGCAATTTCCTGGCAAAAGCCAATTCCATATGGACGCTGTTGGATTTAAAGAACCAGCTTCCGATGAAACCGACACCGATTATGATGGAAAGATATGTTTTGGAAGAAAAATTGGACATGGATTATGCCCCACGTAAAATAGAGGTGCCGCAGGGTGGCGAGCAACAGGAGATGATAGTGGTTCACCGCAATCATCTGGACACAAACCACCATGTGAACAACGGACAATTTGTGCGCATGGCGATGGAATATCTGCCTGAGAACTTTGCAATTGGTCAACTCCGTGCAGAGTACAAAAAGCAGGCTCATTTAGGCGATGTAATTTATCCCCGGGTATTGTTGGCAAACGATGTGTGCGTGGTATCTCTTTGCGATGAGGACGGGGCGGTTTATGTCAATGTGGAATTTCAAAAAAAGTAACCGGGTGTGAGGGAAAAACATGTTGAGATTAGGTGAGAGACAAGTATTAAAAATAATAAAAACAGTGGAATTCGGTGTATATCTGGCTCCCGAGGGCGAGGCGGAGGAAAAAGTTCTGCTCCCGGCAAAGCAGGTACCTGCAGATGCGGGCGTAGGAACGGAATTGGAGGTCTTTTTATACCGTGATTCCAAGGACCGCATGATTGCAACCACCAAGACGCCGCTTTTGGAGATGGGTAAGGTTGCGCGACTCAAAGTGGCGGAAGTGGCAAAGATAGGTGCTTTCTTAGATTGGGGGTTGGAGAAAGATCTGCTCCTTCCTTTTAAACAACAAACTTATCGGGTGAAAGCGGGAGATACCCCTCTTGTGTCCCTTTACATCGATAAAAGTAACCGGCTTTGTGCAACCATGAATGTTTATCCCAATCTCCGCCAGGACAGTCCCTATGAAAAGGATGCAAGGGTCAGCGGTCAGGTCTATGAAGTCAGTGACAATTTTGGTGCCTTTGTGGCGGTAGACGATTTGTACAGCGGTTTGATTCCGAAAAAAGAACTTTACGGAGAGATTAAGCCCGGTGATGTGGTGGATGCAAGAGTGACTGAGGTAAAAGCGGACGGAAAGCTGAATTTGAGTATCCGGGAGAAGGCTTATTTGCAAATCGGGGATGATGCGGAAAAAATCATGGAATTAATCGAAAGTTACGATGGAGTGCTTCCCTTTACGGAGAAGGCTGCTCCCGAGGTAATCCGCAGAGAGACCAATATGAGCAAAAATGAGTTCAAACGTGCGGTGGGTAACTTGTTGAAAAACGGAAGAATTGACATTACAGACGGTAAAATCCGCAAAAAATAAGTAATTTTTATATCAATATCTGATTCTTTGTAAAAAAGCACAAGAGGCGTCGGTCGATAGGCAGGCGTCTTTTTTGCAAATTTGCATAAAAATATGTCATATTAGTGTAGATTTTTTTGTGGAAATGAATTAAAATATAGGCTAGGGTAATTGTCTTCTTAAAAAAAGATGATGTTTGTGTTGTTAATTTTGCCAAAGGAGAGAAGCAAATGATATCAAATCAAATATTACAAAACACAATTGATGGGCTCAAAAGTATTGCCAGAGTAGAGTTTTGCGTCATGGATGTTGACGGAAAAGAAGTGGCGTCTACTGCGGAGATGGACGGCTGTTCCAAGGCGGCGGTGGAGTTTGTCGATTCACCGGCTGATTCTCAGGAGATTCAGGGTTATCAGTATTTTAAAATTTATGATGAGCAACAGCTTGAGTATATACTGGTTGCCGGAGGCAGTGGAGAGGATGTATATACCATCGGAAAAATGGT
>CAYRLN010000191.1:0-4020 GCA_964425065.1 uncultured Lachnospiraceae bacterium
GCCTCTGTGCCCGGTCTTGCATGATACGTATTCCAGACCATGCCATCTTCATCGATTACATAGGCATTATGTCCGGTTCCGTATTCTCCCTCCACACTTCTGGATGTCAAAATCGGATAATTCTTTTTCTTCCAGTTTTTTACATCCAGTAAATCTTTTCCTTTTTCTATGGACAGCAAGCCTACCACATAAGAGGTGTCCACTGCTGCAGAGGAAAAAGTAATAAATAATTTATCCTCCGACATAAGGGCAAAAGGCCCTTCATCCACAAAGGTATGGTTATTCGCCCAGCCATAATCCGGTTTTGAGAGCACTATGGGGTCTGAGAGAAGTTTCCAAGGCTCCTTTGGATTTATTTTTGCAATATACAGCCATGCCCCCAAGTCTTTGGGCAGGAACTGTCTTTGGGACCAAATGGCATAATAACTGCCCTCCCATTCAAAGCAGGTCATATCCAACGTAATCTCTTTTCCTGCCTCGCAGATATCCGTACCGTCCTTACGCACCACTCTTTTCGGGGCGGACCAGTCCTCTTTACAAATAGGGTTTCCACCTTCCCGAAGTTCCATTACATGGCTTTCTTCCCAAAAGAATTCTCCCGGTGTTGCAGCATGAAAAATATATAACTTACCATCTACAATATGAAATTCCGGTGCCCACAAAAGTCCGCCGATACCCTCATAGGTTGTACTGTCTAAAATCAAATGCTCCTTGGCTGTTACCAGTTTCGGAATGCTGTCCGCCTCCCTGATATAAAGGGTATGATTTCCATCTGCATCATTGGTTGCAATGAAGTAATATTTACCATTCCATTCCCCAATACAAGGATCTGCACGGTCATAGGCGATGGGGAACTCAAAATGGTCCTGATGTATTTTCCCTTTAATTTCATATTTGCCGGATTTTGTGAAATCCACTCCTGACAAATCCCAATCAATTTTCTTCGCAGCTTTTGTTCCGTCACTGTATTTTGCAGTAGCACGCAATTTATGCAGTTGCTGTGCATCTG
This sequence comes from uncultured Lachnospiraceae bacterium, assembly GCA_964425065.1. Classification (GTDB taxonomy): domain Bacteria; phylum Bacillota; class Clostridia; order Lachnospirales; family Lachnospiraceae; genus Acetatifactor. The sequence goes on from CAYRLN010000191.1 coordinate 1,010, forward strand.
ACACTTCCACTTCCTTCGGAAATTCCATTTCCACATTCTCCGGTGTCAGTAACTTCTTTCTCAGCCTGTCCGCCACCGCATCAGAAATCTCGATTATATTATGAGGAATTGCCCCCTCAATATCCGCTATATCCGTTTCAGAGCTTGTCAGCGCATCTTCTATGCCCTGAACCTCCCTCTCTAAAAATGTCTTATATTCATCAGAAGGCTCTACCAAGCCCACCTCAACATATTCCAGTAAATCTTCGGATTCAAACAGCAGCACCTTGCCTTCGCTTTCTTTATCCTCTTCGCCGTCTCCCCCCGTTCTGACAGCCATCACACCGAATCTTCCCTCTTCCGTCCGGAAAATAAAAGGATTTTTTATACATTTCGGACTCAGGGAACCATCCTCATTTTCCGTTGCCTTTGCAAACAATACACCGCTGTTATGATTCAATGCCCGAAATGTTTTTCCATCTTCGCTGAGAGCCAAATGCATGCTGTACGCCAGTCTGGGATCATACAGCACCGAATTAATGGGCTTTCTTGTATAGTTTAATAAATACGCCATCCTTCTCCTCCTCTTTATTGGTAACGGATTGCTTTTCCGTAATCGTAACCTCTGTCCGGCAACAATTTTCCCGCTGTTAATTCAAAATAAAGCACTCCGTTTGTATTGACCTTTAGTTCTATATTTACCACTCCGTCACAAGCCAAAATTCTGTCTGTCCGAAGGGCAGGGCGTGCCGCCTCCCGCAGTAGTTTTCTTTGCTCATGATTTAAATGCGCCGGTTCCCCTATGTCATGCCATACTTTTAAGGGGTTACATGTCTCCTCGTCTACGCATTTTTTCAAAAGAGTATATTCCCCGGAGTTTGCCTGCAGCGTAAGCGTTACCTGCTTTGCCTCATCTGCTTCATCCGGTTTTGCAATATTCCAAAGGATACCTTTATAGTTACCGGAGTTTTCCCGCAGGATTACCATGTCCTCATCACGGTAAACACAGTTTCCTCCACTCTCCTGTAAACGTTTATAAAAAGCAAAGATCCAGAATGTTGGCTTTGGAATGCAACCTTCCGCCACCAGCCCGAAGCCGCCGTAAAAAGGAGTGAAGGGAACTCCCTGCTCTTCAAACACATCCCCAAAAGTCCAATAGGAATAGGATTCGTTTACATCGCCCAGCCTGGATAACTGCCTGGCCAGAAATGCAGCATTTAAATTTGTATCGTGAATAACTCCCTGGGGCGTATAAGAAGTGTTAAATTCTGTAATATGTATCTGAAGCCCCTTATACTCTGGATAGCGGTCGATAATATCTCTTGTGGTCTGTAAATTGGCAAAGCCGTCCTCCGCCTTCATCATTTTATGATAAGCATAATGCCCTTCCATTTCAGGTAACTCCACCGTGTAATGGTGTCTGGTTACAAAATCCACCGGAATTTTATTCTTGTGGCAATATTTCATAAAGGCACTAATCCACTTTTCATCGCTGCCGCCGCACACTGCAGGTCCACCCACGCGGAACCGGGAGTCCACCTCCTTTACCGCATCGAAAGTACAATGGAATAATTTGAAGTATTCCTCCATATCCGCATTCTCCCAAAATCCCGGCAGATTCGGTTCATTCCACACTTCAATCGGCCACTGTACCACTTCCTCTGTTCCATACCGCTCCATCAAATGACGAAGCAGACACTGTACCATATCACACCACTGTCCGTAATCCTTGGGCGGTGTAGTATTTCCTTTCCAATAAAAAACGGTCTGTGTCCCACTTGCCAGTTTTGAGGGCATAAAACCAAGTTCTATAAAAGGGCGCAGCCCCACACTGCGATAGCCGTCCATCACACGGTCCAAGTAAGTGTAATTGTACTCCACTTTCTTTTCACCGTTTTCTTCGTATTCCTGATAAATTGCCATATCATCACAAAATAGTCCATGACCGCGGATATGCTTAAAACCAATTTCCTCCTGCACCAGTTTCAACTGGTCCATGTACTCCTGCGTCAATGCCAGTCCCATTCTGCCCGTTCCCACGCAATAATCTACGTTATTATGAAAAGGGATGACTTTTCCATCTGTAACCACCACATTTTTCACTGCCATAGCACACCTCCTAAGATTCCCACTGTGTAATTTTATTGTAGACCTTTCCCTATAACAGAACAATGATATATCATGATATATTATTGATTTATTCTCATATGAAATATTTTACTGAATTGATTTTTCGCCATTTTATCGCTATACTTAACCTATCGAAATTGTATTTTTCTCGAATTTGCTTATTGATGCCGGAGGGTTCCCCATGAACATGATTTATTTTACGGGTTATGATGCCGTTCATACATCGGACTTCGTCTATGATGTGCCGGAAGGACATGATTGCTATCTATTGATTCTTACTACCACACCGGCCCTTTTCAAAATTGACGGTCAAATCACGGAGCAACCCGCATACAGTGCTGTTCTCTATCCGCCCCATATAAAGTCATGGTACAGTGCTGCCGGAGAAACCTACGGAAATCACTGGGTCCGTTTTGCCTCCGATGAATCCTTTGTCACAAACTTCCCTAAACTTGCCCAACCCTTTCCCGTCTCCGACCCGGAATACTGCCGCAGTTTATTTCAACTTTTGAGCTGGGAAACCTCCCACTGGCTGAATATCTCCCGCCCCTTTCACAACAGTGGAACCGATATTCTGACAGATGCAGAAAATAGCTTTTTAGAAAATTTCGATACTCACCAAAGCGAACAGACCATATCCCAGCTCTTGCGCATCCTGTTCCAGAAACTCCACAGCGATGCCCTACACCACGAAACCACACCTCACGACCACGAACTGTTAATGCTCCGCAAGCATATTTCCAACAGTCCTCATTTCCCTTGGATGGTGCAGGATATGGCAGACATGCTCCATATGAGCACAGGGTATTTGCAATTACTCTACAAACAAAAATTCGGCGTTTCCTGCATGGATGATGTCATCGAATGCAGAATCCGCCGAGCAAAAGATTTACTTTTATATT
>CAYRLN010000192.1:0-3992 GCA_964425065.1 uncultured Lachnospiraceae bacterium
TGGTGTGATAAGCTTTATAATAAAAAGCGAGGGAGCGAAAACAATTACGATAGGTTTACAGGACCATGTGCTGGAGCGTAAGGAGGCGGAAATAACTTCCACTATTACTGTGGGGGATTTGTCTGCAGAGTGGAAACAGATAATCATTCCTTTGGAAGATTTCTTTACACAAACACCGGAACTGGATGAAGAGTATTTGTGGACGGTAAGAGTGAGTACAGATGGTGAAGCTTATATTTCCAATATGATAATTACTTCCCAAGACCCGGAAACAGTTTATCCCGCTATAAAGGTTAATCAGGTAGGATATAAGCCTGATGGGGAGAAAAAGGCGCTTGTCAGTGGATTTCGTGAAATTTTATTGTGCGATAATGCCACGAAATTTCAGTTGATTACAGCAGATACGCAGGAGATTGTATATGAGGGAAACTTAAGCCTGGTGGCTGATTATGATATGCATTCCGGAGAGGCTGTATATATGGCGGATTTTTCTGATTGGAAGGAAGAAGGAGAGTATCGGGTTATTTTTACAGATCACAATAAGGTGACTTATGGAAGTGTACCGTTCGTGATTGGAGAAACTGTGTATGAACAGTTGCTGTCAGATGTGTGCCGTTATTATTATTTTCAGAGAGCGAATGTTGATTTAGAGAAGGAATATGCAGGGGAGTGGGCAAGAAATGCTTTGTTCATGGAAGATTATAATATGGCATTTTTGTCTGACAGTACCAAGAAGAAGGATGTATCAGGCGGATGGTTTGATGCGGGCGATTTTGGTAAGTATGTAGATCCGGGAGCTACGGCAGTAAATGACTTGCTGTGGGCATATCATTTCTTCGCACAGGACTTTACAGATGGGCAGAATAATATACCGGAAAGCGGAAACGGTATACCGGATTTGTTGGATGAAATCAAGGTGGAATTGGACTTCATGTTAAAAATGCAGGATGAAGATGGTGGATTTTTTCATCGAGTGAATCCGGATGATTCCTCCAGAAGAATCGTGGATACATTTGGCAGTACAGGAAAAAGAGAAAAGGCTACTTCGGCAACTGCCAGCTGCGCGGCGGTAATGGCATTTGGTTCGGTCTATTATAAAGAGTTTGATGAGGAATATGCGGATGTTTTACTTAGCAGTGCAGAAAAAGGTTGGAAATATGTTAAGGCAAATCCAAGTGTTATCTCCACAGGAACTTATGGAACCGGTGAACTGGCAAGCCAGAAACTATGGGCGGCATGTTGTTTATATTATGCTACAGGAAAAGAAGAATACCATGATTATATTAAAAATCATGTAGAAGATTTCTCAGCCGGATTTGATATTTATAGTTATGGGCATGGAACGGAGCGTATGCAGAAACTGGCATACTTCACCTACCTGTTAAGTGAAGAAACATCCACCAGTGTAACAGGTTTTGTTCAGCCAAAGTATGAGACATGGAGAAATGCCATGGTGGAATGCATAAACAAAAATCCATGGGGCACTGCATTGGAAACCTGGGCGTATTGGTGGGGAAGTAATGGAAATGCGCTTGGTGTAGCTATGGAGATGTATATCGGGGACAGACTAATCGGCGGAGATACACAGGAGGCAGTTTCCTATGCACAGGGCACCTTTGATTATATATTGGGTAAAAATCCTTTCGCTATGTCCTATGTAACCGGTGAAGGTACACGCAGTATTTCCTGTGCCTATAGTGGAATATTTAGTGCGGATGGATTAGAAGGATTTCCGCCGGGGTTCATGCCGGGTGGTGTGAACTCTTATGATAATTGGATTATGTCAGCCTACCCGGCAAAATGTTATGACGACAGCAGTGGTGACTGGGTATCTAATGAAAATGCAATTTATTATAATTCACCGTTGGTGTTTGTAACAGCTTTGTGCAATAGTGAATATAAATAAGACATTATTTGAATAAACGCATTTATTCATGCCAATAATTATTCAAAAACTCAACTCTTGTTTCAAGCCAATCCAAAAGATATGCAGCCGCCGCTGAGTGGGTTTTGCAGGCAGCAGCCCCGGATGAAAGTTCATGTACAAAGGACTGATTGTTAATAAGGTTGTTCCACTTTTCGTAGTTGCGTGCAAAGGCAGAACTGTAATTTTCGGTATCTTCTTTAAGCATGTTATAGGCCCGGTCAAAGACACCGGAGTCATAGGCAGCTGTCCATTTATCCCGGATTATTTCTTGGAACCAGTCCTCATGCATCAAAACCGCCAGCCAGGGGTTTATGGTGTAATATTCATTGTTGACATCAGGGACAATGTTCGCGGCATAGAAGCCGGTGCTGTCAGCACAGCGGTCTTTGTTTCCCATGGAAGAGTCAAAGTCCCAGGGAGCTTCAAAGGTAAGTTTTTTATCGCCACCTTCCCCGAAATCGACATCCATAAAGAAGCTGGACCAATAGATATCGGCATCACAGGTCAGCTCGCTGATAATATACATATCCGCAAGGGAATCTGTATTTACAACGGCTTCAACCGCCTCTCTGGGGGATAGTGCTTCTGATTCCATTATCTCTGTATAAGTAGAATTGAAAACATAAGCTTTGTCATGATAAGCGGCGTAATACATAATTCGGTAAACATTGTTTACGTAAGAAGCAATAAAATCACGCTGCTCTGTGGAATAGATGTCGCTTTTAATTGTCATGCCCACGTTTTTATGGGATTTGTTAAAACCGTTACTTTGGCAGGTAACCTTCGTTTCTGAAACATTGTCTCCATCAAAGGGAAGCAGAGGGGAATTGCCTGCGTAATCCACGTAAAAACTTTGCAGTTCATCTTCGTACACATAGTAACCGTCAAATTCCAGGAAGTATCCGATGTCGGTACCGGTGTAGCCTTCCTCGGCTTTCGTAATATCAACTCTGTTTTCGTTAATCTGCTGGTATTCAGTGAGCAAGTATACGCCCCAGTACTGTCCGTTTATTTCCACTTCAACAAAGGCAGCATCTGCAGCGTAAAGACCATCTTCAGACAGTATTTCCCGGGCAATCTGGAGAGCCGTTTTGTTTCGGAGCATGGAAGCGTCTTTATATTCTGCGATGAGGACCCAGTTTTTCATTTCGGCGCTGTCATTCAGGCCGAGCAGGTTTTGTTTTTCTGCGAATTTGATCCGGAGCGCTTTTTTATCGTAGGTAGTAGTCCAATTTCCTCTTACCTTTACCTTTGCTTCGGCAGCAGTAAGGGTATCGTTACCCTCAGCATCGGTCACCGTAATGGTGCATTCCTCATAATAGGGCTCGGGTGGCATCTGATAGTTTGGAGTCCAGGAAGCAATCTGCTCTGCAACGTAACCGGCAATGGGCTTTGTTACGAAATCCATTGCATCTGCGGACTGGTTGGTTGTGGTAATGGAAAGAACCGGCAGGGTATTGGTGGCTGCAATATCTCCTGTAAAGGAATCGTTCTGAACGGAGCAACCGGCCATCAAAAGGATGATTGCAGTGGGAAGTAGCCATTTAAGTATTTTTTTCATAGCATTAGCACCTTTTTTAAGATTTTCAAGGATTTGTAAATAACCTTTAGTTCAATTATAGAGCAGGGCGTGGCCTGTTTCAATGTGGGAAATAATTAGAATGGTGTTATTTTTTTAGTAGAGTTGTATGGCTTGCCTTTTATGTGGTAAAACATGTCCGGAATAAAAGCGGAAAGAGGAGACAATAAACAAATAGCCCAACTCTTTGAAGTTTTATATTTAACATATACAAAAAAGATGGTATAATTATACAAAATAAATACTCAAGGGGGCTACAAAGTGGAACAGCAGATTTTTACAAATGAAGTAATTTTATCCTGGCTTCAGTATTATGCCAAAAACACAACTCTGGATTTGGAGCATGTGAAGATTATTGATATCACTAAGAAAAATAAAAACATCATACCTACTGTCGAAGCACACAAAACCACTATGGTGTTCACCAATGCCGGTATTGATGATATTTTCTATCGTCTGTGGAATGCGGGACTTGGCGAGTGTGAC